>JABWAY010000522.1 GCA_013360825.1 Candidatus Brocadiia bacterium
AGGCCGCATCGGCGGACCCGGCGGGCGGCACGGCGCCCTCCGCCGCGGCGGGCGGCGTTTCAGCGGGGGTCTGCGGCTGTTTTTTTCTGGCCATGGGTGTCTCGGGCGACCCGGTCTTTTTACGCGAAGGGGGAAGGAGCGGGAAGGAAATAGCACCGCGCGGCGGGCTACCGGGGCTTTCCTCCAAGCCAGCCCGCGGCTTCGGTCGCCCAGTAGGTCAGGATCAGGTCCGCCCCGGCACGGCGGATCCCCGTCAGGATTTCCACGGCCGCCCGGCGTTCGTCGATCCACCCGTTCGCCGCCGCGGCCTTCACCATCGAGTATTCGCCGCTGACACAGTACGCGGCGGTCGGGCGGCCGAAGCGCGCCTTGACGCGGTGGAGGACGTCGAGGAACGCCAGCGCCGGCTTGACCATGACGATGTCCGCCCCCTCCGCGAGGTCGAGTTCGACCTCGCGCAGCGCCTCGAGCGCGTTTGCCGGGTCCATCTGGTAGGAGGAGCGGTCGCCGAACTGGGGGGGAGATTCCGCGGCGTCGCGAAACGGCCCGTAGAACGCACTCGCGTACTTCGCGGCGTAGCTCATGATCGGCAGCTCCGAGAATCCGCCGGCGTCGAGCGCACCGCGGATCGCGCCGACCCGCCCGTCCATCATGTCGCTCGGCGCGACCATGTCCGCCCCCGCACGCGCATGGACGAGAGCCATCGCCGCCAGCACCTCCAGCGTCGGGTCGTTCACGATCCGCCGGTCCTCCACCTGCCCGCAATGCCCGTGGTCCGTGTACTCGCACAGGCAGACGTCCGTGATCACGAACAGCCCCTTCACCTTCTCCTTCAGCGCCCGCACCGCCCGCGGGACGATGCCGTCCGGGTCCGTCCCGCCCGTCGCAGCCCCGTCCTTGGACTCCGGGATCCCGAACAGGATGCACGCGGAAACCCCGGCATCCCGCGCACGCCGCGCCTCCCCGACCAGACGGTCCACGCTCCACTGGTACTGCCCGGGCATCGACCGGATCGGGCGGCGCTGGTTCTTCCCGGGTCGGACGAACCACGGCTGGACCAGATGCGCCGCGGACAGCTCCGTCTCACGGACGAGCGCGCGGAGCAGCGGGGACGAACGGAGACGGCGGGGGCGCTGGATCATGGGTGAGCAAGTGCCTCAATGACGGTGGCGGCAAGTTCCGGTGGAGCCGGCGATTCCCGATCCACGCGCCATCCCAGCGCGCGGACCGCTTCGGAGGTCACCGGGCCGATCGTGACCAGCCGGGTGCGTTCGGGGAAGGGGCTTCGGCCGAGCCATCGCCGGAGGGTGCGCGCGGATTCGCCCGACGTCAGGAGGACGGCGTCGAAGGCGCCGGCCGCGAAGTCCGCGACGACGCCCCGGTCCGGCCGGGGGACGATGCTTCGGTAGAGGGGAACATCCGCGACCGTCGCGCCGAGGGCGCGGAGGCGGTCGGGAAGTTCCGTCCGGGCGCGGTCGGCGCGGAGCAGCAGGAACGACCGTCCGCGGATCCGGCGGGGTCCGAGGGCGGCGACGAGCCCCGCGGCGTTTTCCGAGGCGGGGACGAGGTCGGGGCGGATTGAGGGAATGGAGGACCGGAGGACGTCCGCCGTCGCGGCGCCGACGGCGGCCAGC
>JABWAY010000147.1 GCA_013360825.1 Candidatus Brocadiia bacterium
CGATGCTGCGCACGGCGGAGTTCTGCGCGACGTGCCACAAGGTCGGGCTCCCGGAGCAGGTCACCGGGTGGCGCTTCATGCGCGGCTTCAACGACCTGGATCCGTGGCAGCAGTCGTCCTCGTCGCACCAGGTCGCGCTGCCGTTCGGGCAGGCCGAGCGGCGCGTCTGCGTCGACTGCCACATGCGTCGCGTGCCGTCGCGAGACCTGGCCGCGCAGAACGGGACCGTGCTCGATCATCGGTTCGCGGCGGCCAACACCGCGCTCGCCTCGTTCGTCGGCGACCGCGCGTGGATGCGCGAGCAAGAGCGGATGCTGGCGCAAGCGGAAGCAGTGGCGGTGCCGCTCGCGGTGGTGGTGGGCGATCGGGCTGCGCTGCCGATCGAAGGCGAAGGCACGACGTTGCCGATCGACCGCGACGTGCAGCTCCACGTGCTCGTGACGGCCCCCGGTGTGGGTCACTTCTTCCCGGGCGGTACGCTCGACTCGCACGAGGCGTGGGTGGAGCTCGACGTGCGCGACGCCTCGGGCAGACGCGTGGCGGCCCGGCGCCCTCATCCAGCGCCGCGTCGAGGGGGAGGGGCGGGGGGTGTCCGTCCTGATGGGCGCGGGCGGCCGGGTCCTCGCGCTCTTCACCCACCGCCGCCTCCGCGAATACCCCGTCACCGGCGGCCCCTCCACTCTCCGCGAGTCCGTCCGCGACCCCCTCCTCCAGGACGCCGCCGTCCGCCTGCTCCGCCATATCGGCTGGACCGGCGTGGCGATGGTCGAGTTCAAGCGGCGCCCGGACGGGTTCGAACTCCTCGAGATCAATCCCCGCTTCTGGGGATCGCTCGCCCTGGCCGTCGAGGCGGGCGTGGACTTCCCGACGCTTCTCGTGAAGTGGGCGCGCGGCGAGACGTTCGAGCCGGTCACCGCCTGGGCCGAGGGAGTCCGGGCCCGCGTCTTTTTTCCGGGAGACGTCCTCCACTGGCTCCGGAACCCCGACCGCGCTTCCATGAACCCCTCCCTGCTCGACTTCTCGGCGCGCGACGACTACTGGCGGCGGGACGACCCCGCCCCGGCCGCAGCGCTCGCCCTGAGCGTCCTCACGGGGCTGTTTCACCGCGAGTGGAGGCGGTTTCTGCGGGGGTGAGGGCGCCGTTCTTCAGAGCAGACCGGAGGCCGGGAGGATCCGGACCTCGTCGAAGGAGACATGTTTCGGGGCGCTCACGGCCTGCACGACGGCGGCGCCGACGTCGTCCGCGCGCAGCATTTTCGCAGGGTCCGGTTTCTGCGCCTCCGGCCAGATCTCGGTGTCGACGGCCCCCGGCGCCAGGATCGAGACCCGCAGCCCTTTGCGCCGGACCTCCTCCGCCAGCGTCCGCGCCATCGCCAGCAGCCCCCACTTGCTCGCGCAGTACGCCCCCCACGTTTCCCAGGTCGCGTAACTGGCGACGCTCGCGACCAGCACGATGTCGCCGCCCGCCGCGAGCATGTCCGGCACGAACGCCCGGCAGGTGTGAAACGCCCCCGTCAGGTTGGTGTCGATCACATCCCGGAATTTCTCGGGCTCCATCTCGGCCAGCGGCGCGGTCGCGACCATTCCCGCGTTCACGACCAGGATGTCGGGCGCCGCGGACCACTTTTTCTTCACATGGTCCGCCGCGATCTGCATGGAGCGGAAATCCCGGACGTCGCCCCGCAGGGCGAACCCGCGCGTTCCGAGCGCCGCCGCCTGCTCCTTGAGAATGTTCAGCCGCCGCGCGCAGAGCGCGACCTCGCACCCGGCCGCCGCGAGCGCCCGCGCGGCCGCCAGTCCGATCCCGCTCGACGCCCCCGTCACGAACGCCCGGCGCCCTTCCAGTGGCTCAGACACTGATCCTCCCGTGGCGGATGAGACCCAGGAATTCCCCGCGGGTCCGGCCGTCCGCCCGGAACCGCCCCAGCATCGCGCTCGTCAGGGCGTAGGAGTTCTGCTTCTCCACCCCCCGCATCATCATGCAGAGGTGCTGCGCCTCGACCACGACCCCCACCCCGCGCGCTCCCAGCACCTCGTTGACCGTCCGCGCGATCTCGTGCCCCATCCGCTCCTGCACCTGCAGCCGCCGCGCGAACACCTCCACGAACCGCGCGAGCTTCGACAACCCGATGATCTTTCCCGACGGCAGGTACGCGATGTGCACCTTCCCGAAGAACGGGAGCATGTGATGCTCGCACATCGAATAGAAGTCGATGTCCTTCACGATCACCATGTCGTCCGAGTCGGTCCGGAACACCGCACGGTTCAGCACCCGCCTCGGATCCTCCGCGTACCCGCGCGTCAGGAAGGCCAGCGACTCCGCCACGCGCCGCGGCGTCCGGCGCAGCCCCTCACGGCCCGGGTCCTCCCCGAGAATCTCCAGCGTGCGCTTCACGACCCGCTCCAGCTCCCCGCGCTTCCCCCGCCCCAGCTCCGCACCCCGCTTCATCGCTCCTCCCGGTACTCGAAGACATTGTCGCGCGTCTCGTGCAGCCTCACGGCGCGGAGCGGCAGCCCGGCGGCGGCGAGGCGTTTCCAGATCACCTGGACGATGACCTCGCCCGTGGGGACGAGTCCGTTGAATTCGGGAAGTGTGTTCAGGTCGTGGTGGTCGAAGTGTTCGACGACGCCGGCGTGGACGGCGCGGTCGAGGGCGGGCAGGTCGGCGCAGAAGCCGGTGGCGGGGTCGACGGGGCCGCCGACGGTGACCTCGAGGGTGTAATTGTGCCCGTGTCCGTTCGGGTTGTTGCACTTGCCGTAGACGCGCGCGTTCTCGGCGGCGGACAGATGGGGGGAGTGGAGGCGGTGGGCGCTGGCGAATCGGTAGACGCGTGTCAGGGTGACGTCAGGCATCCCGGACCTCCGCCCAGAGGGAATCGTCTTCCTGGAGGCGGACGGCCTCGAGGCGGATCGGGGCGAGTGCGCGGGTGAGTTCCGCGAAGATGTGGAGGGAGATGGCCTCGGTGGTGGGGTTCCTGCCGCGGAATGCGGGGACGTCGAGATTGAGGTTCTTGTGATCGAGCGTGGCGACGACGTCCTGGACGGCGGCCTTGAGATCGGTGACGTTGACGACCATTCCGGTCCGGGGATCGGGTTCGCCGACGACCGTCACGTGGAGGAGGTAGTTATGGCCGTGGTGGCGGACGCAGCTGCCGAAGAGGCGCAGATTCTCCTCCGGGGTGGCTCCCGGGAGGCCGTAGGTGTGGGAGGCCGAGAACTCGATCTGCTTGGTGATATGAACGGGCATGCGCGTGGGAGTTTCCGGCTCGCCGTCGGTCGGGGGCGGAAATCCGATTCAACACAGTCCGGTTCCGGAAAGACAGTTTTATGTTTCCCGGGGGGCTTGGTATTCTCGCCGCCCCGTTGCGACTGGGGGATCATGCGCGTCACATTCTGGGGGGTCAGGGGCAGTTACCCGGTGCCGGGCACCGCCACGGCGCGGTACGGCGGGCACACGTCCTGCGTGCAGGTGGACGTCCCGGGGAAGTCCCCGATCATCCTGGATGCCGGGACGGGGATGCGCGCGCTGGGCCGCCACCTGAAGTCCGGGCCGCTCGGGCGGGGCGAGGGATCGGTCAACGTCCTGCTCACGCACCTGCACTGGGACCACATCCAGGGGCTGCCGTTCTTCGACCCCGTGTTCGTCCCGGGAAACAGGCTCAACATTTTCGCCCGCAGCGGGCGGGGAACGCGCCTGAACGACGCGATCGCCGGCGTCGCAGGGGACGCGGTCTTCCCGGTGGTTTTCAAGGATCTCCCCGCGAATTTCAAGTTCATGCCGGTGAAACCGCGGGATGACTTCGAGATCGAGGGCGTGCACATCACGCCGATCGCGCTCAACCACCCGGGCACGTCCACCGGGTTCCGCATCAACGCCGGCGGCCGCTCGGTCGCCTATATCACGGATACGTCCCCGTTCGACCGGATCCGGTACAAGAAGACCTTCGCCCGCGGCGTCCCGGGCCACCTGGTCGCCGGGGACCGCCGGATCCTCGCCCGCATGGAGAAGGACCTGATCGCCGGGATCCGCGGCTGCGACCTGGTCATCTACGACACGACCTTCACCGAGGATGAATACGCGCAGACCCCCCACTGGGGCCACTCCACGCCCTGGCAGGCCATCCAGATCGCGCGGGCCGCGGACGCGAAGAAACTCGTCCTCTACCACCACTCCCCCCTCCGGTCCGACGACGACCTCGACCGGATGCTCGACGACGCACGCCAGCGCTCCTCCGACATGCACATCGAGATCGACGCCGCCCGCCAGGGCGAATCCCTGGAGGTGCGATGAAGGTCCGCTTCTGGGGCGTCCGGGGTTCCTTCGTCGCCGCCGGCGGCGAGTTCGCGCGCTACGGCGGGAATACCGCCTGCGTCGAAGTCACCGAGGACGACCGCCGGCTGGTGATCGACCTGGGAACCGGCGCGATCGCGCTGGGCCGGGCGCTCCTCGCCGCAGGGGCGGAAAAGCGCCCCCTGACGGTGCTCCTCTCCCACACCCACGTCGATCACATCCAGGGGTTCCCGTTCTTCGCCCCCGCCTTCCACCCGAAGTCGCGCATCTCGGTCTACGGCCCGCGCGGCGCCGGCAAGAAAATCGACGTCGTCCTCGACGAATCCCTCAACCCCGATTACAGCCCTCTCTACTCCCTCAAGAACCTTTCGGCCAAGTTCGAGTTCCACAACCTCGGCGAGGAGCCGTTCTCCATCCAGGACTTCCACGTCACCGCAGCCCCCCTCCCCCACGGCCGCATCGACTCCTGGGGCTTCCGGATCGCCGGCAACGGCGGAACCGTCGCCTACATGTGCGACGTCGGCTACGTCGACGGCATCCCGACCCCGGGAGCCATCGACCTCGCCCGCGAAGCCGACCTCGTGATCCACGACACCACCTTCGGCCCCGAAGACTGGCGCTCCCACCAGCGCTGGGGTCACGCCTCCTGGGAACACGCGCTCGCCGTCGCCGAACGCGCCGGCGCGCGCCGCCTCGCCCTGTTCCACCACGCCCCGGACCGCACCGACGAGGAAGTCGATCGCTTCGTCGCCCTCGCCCGCGCCGCCGCCCCCCGCGGCCTCTCCGTCATCGGCGCCATGGAAGGCGACGACGGAGTCCAGCTCCTCGGAGAGTAGCTCCCCCGCCGGTCACCCCCCGACCCCGCCCCCCCCTCACGGCCGGACCACCGGAGGCTTCACCCCCTCCTGCCCCTGGTACTTCCCCTTCCGCTCCGCATAGCTCACCTCGCACTCCTCGTCCGCCTCCAGGAACAGCACCTGCGCAATTCCCTCACCCGCGTAGATCCGGGCGGGAAGCGGCGTGGTGTTGGAGACCTCGAGCGTCGCGAATCCCTCCCAGCCCGGCTCGAACGGCGTGACGTTGACGATGATCCCGCAGCGGGCGTACGTCGACTTCCCGAGGCAGATCGCGAGGACGTTTCTCGGAATCCGGAAGTACTCGACCGTCCGTGCCAGCGCGAAGGAATTCGGCGGAATCGTGCAGACCGCCGTGCGGACGTCGACGAACGACCGCTCGTCGAAATTCTTCGGATCGACGACCGTGGAGTGGACGTTGGTGAAGATCTTGAACTCGTCGGCCACGCGGATGTCGTAGCCGTAGCTCGACAGCCCCCAGGACACCACCCCCCGGGACACCTGCTCCCCCACGAACGGCACGATCAGGGCCTGCTCCGCCGACATCCGGCGGATCCAGCGGTCACTCTTCAGCATCACATCTCCTCATGGGTCACCGGCGGGGGAATGTCGAGGCCCTCGACGTCCATCCTGGGAGTCAGCGCGGGATCGAACGGGTCCGACCCGAGGCGTGCGAACAGGGCGGCCATCCTGTCCCGGAAGACGCCGAACCGCAGGCCGTGGTGGACGTCAGGGTATCCGGCGGACCGGCGTGTGAAGTAGCCGTAGACGTTCGAGGCCCCCGCGACGTTGCCGTTCCGCCAGTGGTAGAGCGCGACGGCGGCGTGAATCAGCGACTGGTAGAACAGCCGGTCGCCGTCCCGCGTATCCGCCCAGAGGTCCTCCCAGGCGTCGTGCGCGTCGAAGAAGTACTGCGCGTTGAACAGCGCGATGCCCTGCAGGTAGCGCGGGTCTTCGTCCACGCCCGTATTGGATGAGGCCGGGAGCGGGGGGGGAAGCGAAACCCGCGTCAGCGCGCCGGAGGGACCTCGTCGTCGAACTTGATCGTCGGGGGATCGGAGGGGCGCGGCGGCGTCGAGGGAACCCGCGGCGCCTTCGAGAGTCGCTGCACCGCCCCCTGGAGCGCCGCCAGGAGCTGGTCCCCGGGCTGCGCGGCCTCCATCGCCGCCATGGCCGTCCCGCACGCGTTGATCCGGCCGCTGGTCAGGTTCCAGAGCGCGTCGGACTGCCACTCGTCCAGAAGGTTGCGCTTGATCAGCGACTTTCCCAGGTCGATGTCCCCCCCCGCCCGCAGCGAGCCGCAGACGGCGAGCAGCTGGTCGCGCGTGAGGATGCCGACGCGGAACGCCAGCAGGGCGAACAGGAGGTTCTCGTCACGGGTCATGGCCGTCCTCCATTGGAACGAATCCCGGCCTGCGGACCAAGTCCGACATGCGGAAAACCGCCCTGCCGACCGCCTGTCCGCGGGCTAAGGCAGCTCCACGATGAAATTGTGCCATTCAGACGATGCGGTTTTCGACGGCCTGCAGGGAGGAGACCGGAATCGATGTCGGTGAACATCGATGAGGATCGACGACGAGGCAGGACGTTGAAAGACGCGAGGATGGATGGCACAAGAGCATCGTGGAGTTGCCTAGAGCGTCCTCGGGTCCGGCTTCTCGGGATCGAGCCCGTACTCCCGGATCGCCGCCGTCACGACCGCCGGCTTCACCTGCCCGAGCTTCGACAGCTGCCACAGCGCGGCGACGACGATCGACTCGGCGTCGATCTCGAAATGCCGCCGGAGCGCCTCCCGCGTGTCGCTCCGTCCATACCCGTCGGTCCCCAGCGTGTAGAGCTCCGGGACCCACCGGGAAATCTGGTCCGGGACCGCCTTCATGTAGTCCGAGGCCGCGATGACCGGACCCTCGGCCCCTGCCAGGATCTGCTGCACCAGCGGCGTCCGCGGCTTCGACTCGGGATGCAGCCCGTTCCACCGCTCCGCCTCCAGCGCCTCGCGCCGGAGATTCAGGTACGAGGTCGCGCTCCACACGTCCGCCGACACGCCGTGCTTCGCCGCCAGAATCTCCTGCGCCTTCAGGACCGCCGCCAGGATCGACCCGCTCCCGAGCAGCTGGACGCGCGGCCCCTTGTCGGCCGCCGACTTCCGGAACAGGTAAAGCCCGTCCAGGATCCCCTTCTCCATCCCCGCCGCCATCGGCGGCTGGTGGATGTTCTCGTTCTGGATCGAGATGTAATAGAAGCAGTCCTCTCCCTCGCCCACCATGCGCCGCAGGCCGTCCTGAATGATCACCGCGATCTCGTACGCGAACGCCGGGTCATAGGCCCGGCAGGTCGGGAACGTGGAGGCCAGCAGGTGCGCGTGCCCGTCCTGGTGCTGCAGCCCCTCCCCGTTCAGCGTCGTCCGCCCCGAGGTCGCCCCCATGAGGAACCCGCGCCCCCGGGAATCCCCGAGCGCCCACGCCTGGTCCCCGATGCGCTGGAAACCGAACATCGAGTAGAAGATGTAGAACGGAATCATCGGCTCGCCGTGCGTCGAGTAGGACGTCGCCGCCGCCGTAAACGACGCCATCGACCCCGCCTCGCAGATCCCCTCCTCAAGCACCTGCCCGTCCTTCGCCTCCCGGTACGACAGCAGCATCTTCGCGTCCACCGGCTCGTACCGCTGCCCCACGCTCGAATAAATCCCCAGCGTCCGGAACAGCGCCTCCATCCCGAACGTCCGCGCCTCGTCCGGGATGATCGGCACCACCCGCCGCCCGATCTCCCGGTCCTTGCACAGGTCCGCAAGAATCCGCACGAACGCCCCCGTCGTCGACACCTCCTCCTTCGTCCCCTTCAGAAACATCTCGAACTTGTCCATCCCCGGAACCGCCAGCGCCTTCTTCCGCACCACCCGCCGCGGCACAAACCCCCCGAGCTTCTTCCGGTGCTCCAGCAGGTACTGCACCTCCGGTGAGTCCTTCCCGGGGTGATAGAACGGCGCCTCCTCCAGCTTCGAGTCCGGAATCGGCAGCTGCAGCACGTCCCGGAACTTCCGCAGCTCCTCGTCCTCCATCTTCTTCTGCTGGTGCGCCACGTTCTTCGACTCGATCTTCCCCCCCAGCGTCCACCCCTTCACCGTCTTCGCCAGGATCACCGTCGGCTGCCCCTTGTGCTCCGTCGCCGCCTTGAACGCCGCATAGTTCTTCGTCTGGTCGTGCCCGCCCCGGCGCAGCCGGCGGATGTCGTCGTCGGACAGGTGCTCCACCAGCTTCAGCAGGCGCGGGTCGGTGCCGAAGAAGTGCTGCCGCGTGAACGCGCCGCCCTCCGCGGAGTAGCGCTGGTAGTCCCCGTCGCACGCCTCGCCCATCCGGCGCACCAGCACCCCCTCATGGTCCGCCGCGATCAGCGGGTCCCACCGGCGCCCCCAGATCACCTTCATCACGTTCCACCCCGCGCCGTGGAAGACCCCCTCCAGCTCCTGGATGATCTTCCCGTTCCCGCGGACCGGCCCGTCCAGCCGCTGCAGATTGCAGTTCACCACGAACGTCAGGTTGTCCAGACCCTCCCGCGCCGCAATCGACAGCGCGCCCAGCGCTTCGGGCTCGTCGCACTCCCCGTCCCCCAGGAACGCCCAGACCCGCGATTCGTCGTCCTTCCGGATCCCCCGGTCCACCAGGTACCGGTTGAACCTCGCCTGGTAGATCGCCGCCATCGGCCCGAGCCCCATCGAAACCGTCGGGAACTCCCAGAACTCCGGCATCAGCCACGGATGCGGATAGCTCGACAGCCCCCGCCCCCGCTCGACCTCCCGCCGGAACCGCTCCATCTGGTCCGTCGACAGCCGCCCCTCGAGAAACGCCCGCGCATAGATGCCCGGAGCCGAATGCCCCTGGAAAAACAGCTGGTCCCCGGACTGCCCCCCATCCTTGCCGCGGAAGAAATGGTTGAACCCGACCTCGTAAATGTTCGCGATCGAGGCGTACGTCGCCAGATGCCCCCCGATCCCCGCGAACCGCGTGTTCGCCCGGACCACCATCGCGACCGCGTTCCAGCGGATGATCCGCCGGATCCGGCGCTCGATCTCCTCGTCCCCCGGATACTCCGGCTCCACGTCCGCCGAAATCGTGTTGATGTACGGCGTCTGCACCAGGGCCGGAAGCCGGACCCGGTTGACCTGGGCGCGCTTGAGAAGCGTATTGAGCAGGAAATAGGCGCGCTCGACGCCATGGTGCTCGACGACCGCGTCCAGCGACTCGGTCCACTCCGCGGTTTCCGCCGGCTCGATGTCGATCCGGTAGCTGTGGAAGTCCTCCTCGGCACGCGGGGGCTTCTGGGGTGCCTTCAGATCCTCAAGCGCGTAGTGACGTGTTGCGGAAGGAGCGGCGCCATCCACCATGTCCCGGAATCTCCCCGTGCATCGAGTGAACGGGGCATCGTACCAGAGGGGAAGAGTGCGGGCAACCGCGCTCTCCGGGCGTGTCGATGCCACGTGATTATGTCACCACTGCGTCCAAGTAGAAATGTCACCCTGCGCGCCTCAAAGGGAGGAGCGAGTGACGAAGCAACTGGCGCAG
>JABWAY010000148.1 GCA_013360825.1 Candidatus Brocadiia bacterium
CTGCGCAGGCCGCTGTCGCCGCGCTCCATCTCCTGGCAGGCCAGCCCGTAGGCGACGTTGCTCATGCCCGCGCAGCCGTAGCCCTCCAGGTTCATGCCCAGCAGGCCCATCTCGCCGATCTGCGGCACCAGGTGGCGGGGGAAGGTGCCCTTGCGACAGTGCTCCTCGATGACGGGGATGACGTTGTCGTCGACCCAGCCGCGCACGAGGTCGCGGACCATGCGCTCCTCGTCGCTGAGGTGCGCGTCCACGTTGTAGAAGTCGAGTCCTTCGAACGCCATGGCAGCCTCGATCAGGCCCCGCGGGGCCGTGGGGGGGAAGGGCTTGGGGGTAGCCCGACCGGGGGCATGGAGCAATCGCATGGACCGCTGGACACGGCGTGTTCACGCCGGCGCCGTGGCGCGGGGGCATGTCCGCCGGATTAGGACGGACGGCCGCTTCCCCCCTGCAGGCCACCCGGCCGGAGGTTCCCCATGACCATCCTCACCAAGCTCCAGGAGATCCGCGACCACAGCGGGCCACGCCGCACCCGGGGCGTCCCCGACGACGCGCTGGCCGCCTTCGCCGGGACCGACAGCAGCCTGGTCCAGGCGGTCGACCACGCCCTGTCGCTGCACCGTCAGCTCCGCCAGGATCAGCCCGCCCTGCTGGCGATGGCCGAGGCCGAGCTGGTGGTGCACGTGCAGCAGGGGCTGGTCAACTTCTACAAGCCCGAGACGGTCAACCCCTACGTGGCCCTGGCGGCCAAGGGACCCTGGATCGTCACCACCCACGGCGGCGTGGTCCACGACAACGGCGGCTACGGCATGCTCGGCGCCGGCCATGCGCCGCAGTTCGTGATCGACGCGATGGCGCGCCCGCAGGTGATGGCGAACATCATGACGCCTTCGCTGTCGCACCTGCGCCTGACCCAGGCGCTGCGCCGCGAGATCGGCCATACCCGCGGCGGTTGTCCCTACACCCATTTCCTGTGCCTGAACTCGGGTTCCGAGTCGGTCACCCTGGCCGGTCGCCTGGCGGATGTGCATACCAAGCTGATGACCGATCCGGGCGCGCCGCACGCCGGCCGCAAGGTCAAACGCATCTCGGTGAAGGGCAGCTTCCACGGCCGCACCGAGCTGCCCGCGCTGTACTCGGATTCCTCGCGCAAGACCTATGCCGCGCACCTCGGCAGCTATCAGCACCACGCCGCCCAGGCCATCACCATCGACCCCTACAGCATCGAACAGCTGGAACAGGCGTTCGCCGACGCCGAGCGCGAAGGCTGGCACATCGAAGCGATGTTCCTGGAGCCGGTGATGGGCGAAGGCGACCCCGGTCGTGCCGCCGACGAGCAGGGCTCCCGGAGCCCCCACCCCCGCGACCAAGACCCCTCCCGCCCAGCCCGCGGCCGCCGCGCCGGCGTCCCAGGTCGGCAGACGGAAGGCCAAGCCGATCGACCGCCCCCAGGGCAGCGTGGCGATCAAGATGACGAAGGAGGAGGTCGAACGGACCGGGGTCAAGATCAAGCCCGTTCCGAACGGCTACCAGATCATCTGCAAGGAGTACTTCATCCAGCTGTCCAAGGCGCAGTATCAGGAACTGCACTACGCCCTGCCGATGCCCGTCATGAACATGTTCAAGCTGGTGCATAACGACCTGCTCAAGGACCCCGGGTCGCGCGGGGTCCTCATGAAGATGATCCACCTGGCCGGCGGCCCGAAGGATTTCATGTCCGCTCTCTCGGTCCAGGTCCAGGCGATCAAGCCCACGGAGGACTGGCAGTAGCCCCATGGACGCTCCCATCGCTCCCCGCGCCATGAGCGCACCCGACGAAGGCCCGGTCTACGACCTGATCGCCCTCGGCCTCGTCACCTTCGTGATCCTCCTCACCGGCGTCTGGGTCACGCACTGGTTCCGGCAGCCCCCGCCGGGCCCGGAGCAGTTCCAGAAATTCCTGATGACGCTCGACCTCCACACGTCCCGGGACCGCCTCCGGGCGGCGAAGTGGGCCGACATGCACTTCCGCGGCGAGGGCGCCGGACAGATCTCGATGGACTTCCGGGACCACCTGAAGGCGGCGCTGCGGCTGGAGGCGGCGGAGCGCGCGCATCTGGAACGGGAAGCCTCGGAGTCGAACCCGGACATCGCGGTCCGGGCGGAGGCCAGGGCGCGGCTCGGCGCCGACCCGGTCCCCCCCGTGCAGGCCTACACCCGCCGCTGGATCCGCGACCGGTCCGCCTGGATCGCCGCCCTCGACGCCGACCGCTTCCGCGTCTCCGCCCAGATGGAACTCTTCCAGTTCCTCCGCAACGACCTGGGGATGCAGGAGGAGGCGGACCGCGAGCTGGAGATCCTCTCGCGGTCCCGTCCGGACCTGGCGAAAGAGCTGCAGGAGCGGGCCGACCAGGTCCGGGTCCGGACGGTCGATCCCGGCACCGGCGGGCGCCTGCCCCGGTAATCCGGGACGGAATTCCGCCCCCCGGTCCCTGCGGGGATCAGGCCTCGAAACTGCGGATCAGCGTCTGGATCGCCTCGTCCGCCAGCCGGAGCCGCGCCGCGGTTTTCCGCAGCAGGCTCCGCAGGATCCGCGCCGACAGCGCCGGCTCCGCGGCCATCAGCGCCTCGAGGTCCTTTTTTTCGATCACCTTCACCTTCGAGTCGCGCGTCGCGGTCGCGATCGCCGTCCGCGGCCGCTCCTCGAAGACGGCCAGTTCCCCGAAGATTTCCCCGTGTTCCAGCACCGCGATGCGCATCGGGCCGGACGGACCGTTCGACTTCGCGATCTCGATCGCCCCGGACTCGACGATGAAGATCCGGTCTCCCGGATCGCGCTCGGCGTAGACCACCTCCCCGCGGACGAGCGACCGGTCGCGGCAGAGCGCCGCGACCTTCTCGATGTCCGCGTCGGCCAGGACCGAGAAGGTGTCGACCTCGCGCAGGAATTTCCGGATCTCCATGGCCGGGAATTCTACGGGGACGGGAGAGGCGCCGCCACGGCGTTCTGTGGTAGGGTGCGCGCATGAGCGGCGGACGGCGGCGCATTCCTCTCTGGGCGGAGATCGCGGGCTGGTGCATCCTGATCGCGCTCAGCGCCGGGAGGCTCGTCTCCCTCGGCGAGATCGACGTCATCGACGCGGCGATTCTGGCGATCTCCGTGCCGATGCTGGTCGCGGCGGTCGCCGGCGGACTCCGCCGGCCGGGCGAACCCGGGGAACACCCTCCGCGATAGAGACCGCCCATGGCCCCCTTCACCTTCTTCGACCACACCGGCGACATCGGCGTCGACCTCTCCGCACCGACCGCCTCCGGCCTGTTCTCCCTCGCCGGGCTCGCGCTGTTCGAAGCGATCGCGGACACGTCGGGCGTCCGGCCGATGGTCGTCCGGAAGCTCCAGATCGCCGCGGATTCGCAGGAGGAGCTCCTGAACCGGTTTCTCAGCGCCCTCCTCGTGATCTTCGACGACGAACGGCTCCTCCTCCCCCACGTCGCGATCCACGAAATGGATGGCCGGTCCCTCCGCGCGACCGCGGCCGGCGAACGGTTCGATCCCGAGCTCCACGAGGGCAGAACCGAACTCAAGGCGGTCACATGGCACGCCCTTCACGTCTCCCGGCAGAACGGACTGTGGACCGCCCGCGTCGTTTTCGACGTCTGAACCTTTCCCGACCGGAGGCGATCAACCCCCCATGGAACTCAACCGGATCTCCGACTGCGTCTGGGAAATTCCGAAGACGGGCGCGATGCGCGTCCCGGGACGCATCTATGCGGACCGCCGGCTCCTGGACATCGCAAAGGGTGACAAGGCGCTGGACCAGGTCGTGAACGTCGCGACGCTTCCCGGGATCGTGAAGTGGTCGCTGGCGATGCCGGACATCCACTGGGGGTATGGGTTTCCGATCGGCGGGGTGGCGGCGTTCGACCTGGACGAGGGGGTGATCTCACCGGGCGGAGTGGGGTACGACATCAACTGCGGGGTCCGCGTCTGCAAGACGGGGCTGCGGTTCGAGGAGCTGGAGGGAAAGCACAAGAAGCTGGTGAACGCGCTGTTCAGCGCGGTGCCGGCGGGGGTGGGGGGGGATTCGGCGATCGGGCGGGTGTCGAAGGTGGACGGGGCGCGGATCGTGACGGAGGGAGCGCGGTGGGCGGTGGAGAACGGCTACGGGGTGCCGTCGGACCTGGACCACACGGAGGACGGGGGGCGGATGCCCGGGGCCGACCCGGCGGCGGCGAGCGACACGGCGTTCCGCCGCGGGCTGGGGCAGGTCGGCACGCTCGGGAGCGGGAACCATTTCCTGGAGCTCGACCGGGTCACGGACGTCTACGGCCCGGAGGCGGAGCGGGTCTTCGGACTCCGGCCCGGGGACGTGGTGCTCCTGATCCACTGCGGGTCGCGCGGCTTCGGGTACCAGATCTGCGACGAGAACGTGCATGACTTCGTGAAGATCGCGGGGCGCTACGGGATCGATCTGGCGGACCGGCAGCTGGCCTGCGCGCCGGCGTCGAGCCCGGAGGGAAAGCGGTACCTGGCGGCGATGGCGTGCGCGGCGAATTTCGCCTGGGTGAACCGCCAGGTCATCATGACGCTCGCGGGGAAGGCGATGACGGACTGTCTCGGGAAGACGGTCGAGCCGGAGCTGATCTACGACGTCTGCCACAACATCGCGAAGATCGAGGATCACGACGTGGACGGGGTGATGAAGACGGTGATCGTGCACCGGAAGGGTGCGACGCGGGCGTTTCCGGCGGGACATCCGCTGACCCCGGCGAAGTACCGCGAGGTGGGACAGCCGGTCCTGGTGCCGGGGGACATGGGACGCTCCTCGTTCCTGCTGACCGGTCTCCCGGGGGCGATGAAGGAGACCTTCGGCTCGACCTGCCACGGCGCGGGCCGGCTGGCGAGCCGCGGGGAGATGAACCGGCGGATGGCCGGCGTCGACATCCAGGGGGAGCTGGCCGCCCTGGGGGTCACCGTCCGCGGGAAGACGCGCTCCAGCCTCGCCGAGGAGATGCCCAGCGCGTACAAGGATGCGAACGTCGTGACCGAGGTGATGGAGACGGCCGGGATCTCGAAGCGGATCTGCAAGTTTGTCCCGTTTGCGGTCGTGAAAGGCTGAACGCCGGAGGTAAGCTCTCCCGTCGCGCGATGTCCACTTCCCTTCCCGACCCCGCTGCGCCCGGCGCCGCGGCCCCGTGGTACGCCCCGGGGCTCCGGTTCCGCTGTCTCGGCCCCGAGTGCGGAGACTGCTGCTCCGGGAAGCACGGTCCGGGCGCGGTCTGGGTCAATCCGCAGGAGATGCAGGCGCTCGCGTCGCAACTCGGGATTCCTTTCGATGCATTCACCCGCCGGTATGTCCGCGCGATCCGGGACCGGTACTCGCTGACGGAGCGCGCGAATCACGACTGCGTTTTCTACGACCGGGAGCGGGGGTGCACGGTCTACGCCGCGCGTCCGTCGCAGTGCCGGACCTACCCGTTCTGGTCGCGGGTCATGGCGCTCCGCGCGTCCTGGGAGTCCGAGGCGAAGGCCTGCCCGGGGATCGGGGATCCCGGCGGGACCGTGCCCGCGGAGGAGATCCGGCGCGCGCTCGACGAGGACGGGCGCAGGTTCCCCGAAGGGCGCCCGGATCCCTGAGTCCTGCCGCGGGGGATCCCGCCCCTCCTGGCCCGCCTCCCGCCCCGGCTTACGCCGCGAGGTCGGTGTTCTGGGGCTTCCCGCCGCAGCAGAACCAGCGGCGGAACGCCTCCCAGCACGACGCACAGAGATACTGAACCCTGTCGTCGAACTTCACGAACTGGTGCGTCGGGATGTACTCCTGGCAGCGGCACCGCTGACACGTGTGCTTTTCCATGACACCTCTCCGTGTTCGGTCCCCCCGGGCACAGCAGCGGGCCTGCCGGAGCGCCCCCTCTCGTCCCCTTTCATCGGCTCCCCGGCCGGGGCGGCTGGAGCCGGATTCCACGATCCACGACGCGGCGTCCCCGCCGGGATACAATCCGGCCTTCCGACATCTGGAGCGTGCCCTCATGCTGTCCCAGGCGATCAAGGCCGGGTTCAAGCGGTCGTTCATGACCGGCCTCGCCGCGCTCCTCCCCACCACGCTCACGGTCCTGGTCCTCATCCTGGCCTTCGGCCTCCTGAACGACTACGTGGGGAAGCCGATGGGAAGCGCGGTGCTGTGGTCGCTCGAGCGGGGCGCCGGGCGCGGGTTCGGGGATTTCATCGTCAACCAGACGGGGCACTCGCTCGCCGAGATCCGGGCCACGGATCACTGGCTCAAGAGCGCGGTCGGGTTCCCCGTCGCGGCGGTCGCGATCTTCTTCCTGGGGTTCGGGTTCGCGTCCTTCCTCGGCCGGCGGCTCATGTCCGGGTTCGACCACATCGTCGCGCGCTTCCCCGTCGTCGGCTCGATCTACGGGTACGGGAAACAGGTCTCGGACTTTCTGCTCAAGGGGAACAAGCAGGTCGAGTTCAAGAGCGTGGTGCTGGTGAAGTATCCCTATGAGGGGATCTGGTCGATCGGTTTCGTGACGGGGGACGGGATCGCCGTCCTGCGGGAGAAGACGGGCCGCGAGATGGTCACGGTCTGCGTGCCGAACGCGCCCACGCTGATCACCGGATGGATCCTGATCCTGCCGAAAGACGACGTGATTCCGCTGGCGATGAGCGTGGACGAGGCGATTCCGTTCATCGTTTCGGGCGGGGTGCTGCTGCCGGAGCGGCTGAAGCCCGGGGTGGCGCCGGTGCCCGGGGGTGCGGCGTGAAGCGGATTCGCGTGGAGGATGCGCAACCGGGGCAGCGGGTGGCGCGGACGCTGTACTTCCCCAACGGGACGGCGATGCTGGCGGTGGGGGCGGCGCTGTCGGCGGCGGCGATCCAGAAGCTGGTGCAGTTCGGGTATCGGGACATCGCGGTGTTCGAGGAGGGGGCGGGGGACGTGGACTGCCGGGATCTGGTGGCGGAGCCGGCGCGGGCGCCGATGGCGAAGAAGCTGGGGGTATTTTTCCGGCAGGTCCGGGACGTGGTGGGGCGCGCGGCGGCGATCCCGTCGGGGGCGGACGCGGCGGAGATCACGAAGCGGCTGGGGGACCCGGCGGTGCGGCAGGCGATCAAGAGCGTGCGGTTCGTGGAGGCGATCGCGGGGCCGGAACTGGATGCTTTTTTTGACGGGATCGTGTCGGAGAAGGACGCGCCGATGGTGGCGGGAGCGCCGCGGACGGAGGCGAGTCACGCGGTCGACCATGCGATCGCGGTCGCGGCGCGGGCGGTGGTGATGGGGCGCGCCCTCGGGTGGCTCCCGCGCGACCTGCGCGAGATCTGCGTCGGCGGGCTTCTTCACGATATCGGCTACCTGGTGCTGGCGGAGGAGTCGGAGCGCGCGCCGGCGGGGCAGCAGGGGCACCCGGTGGCGGGGTATCACCTGCTCCGGGCGGACACCGGGCTGTCGCTCCTGGCGGCGCACTGTGCGTACCAGCACCACGAGCGGCATGACGGGAGCGGATTTCCCCGGAAGCTCATCGGTCCCTCCTCGATCTCCGGCCGGGACTCCACCGCCCCCGGCACGATTCACCGGTATGCGGTCCTGATGGCGATCGCGGACCGTTTCGACCTGCTGGTGAGCGGCTTTCCGGACGGGTGGGCGATGCAGGACCACGAGGCGATCGCGACGATGCGGAGCGAAGCGGGGCGGGCGCTCCACCCGGAGGCGTTCCGTGTGTTCTGCTCGCTGACGCCGCCGTATCCGATCGGCACGGAGATGGAGGTGACGGGGGGGGAACTGGCGGGGTGCACGGGGATCGTCACGTCCAACAGTGCGGCGGCGATCGACCGGCCGGTCGTCCGGTTTCTCCGTCGCGGCGGGCAGCCGCTGGCGCAGCCGATCGAGGTGGACACGGCAAAGCAGGGGGTCAACGCCCGCCCGCGGGGGGGCTGAGCGTCAGGCGGTCGGATCGGAAAGGCCGAGCTTCCCCAGCAGCGTCCTGAGACTGCGGGCCTGCCTGACGGCGCCGCGGGCATCCAGGTCGCGCAGGACTCCATCGGCCATCTGAAGGGCTTCGCCGCGCTGTTCCCGGGCCGCGAGACTTCTCAACCGGGCCCCGGCGAGCAGGATCGGGAAATCCTCGACCAGGTTGAGAGTGCGGGCGAGATCCTCGATCCGCGCTCCCGTCCGGACGGCGCCGTCGACGTCTCCCGCGGCACACTGGAATTCGACGAGTTCGGTCAGGAACTCGAACTCCGCCGGAGCGGACCCGCTCTCCCGGACCAGGCGGGCGGCCTCGGCGACCTCCCGGATCGCCCCGGCAGGGTCCCGGTCGAACGCCCGCCGCGCCTTCAGGCCGTGAACCAGGGGATGGATCGCCGGATCGATCCGGGCCCGCTCCTCCAGCTGCCTCAGAACCTCCCCGGCCTCGTCGTGCCGCCCGAGGACGAGCAGACTCCCGAACAGCCCGGCCAGAACGGTCAGGACCTGGTCCGACGTCGTCTCTTCAGGGGGGCAGAGGGCCAGGTACTGCCGCCGGAGTTCCGCGCCGGCGGCCGGAGTTCCATGGGCGTCTTCGACGGCGATCGCCGTCCAGATCGCGCTGCGCTGCAGGTCGACCCGGTCGAGGGATTTCATGCTTCGTCGCGCCTCCGCGAGACACTCCCGCGCGGCCGCCGGGTCGCCATGGTCGGAATGGATCCTGGCGAAGTGGATCAGCCCGTCGCAGAATTCCACCAGATTGCCGGAAATGGTCCGCATCTGCGCGGCCTCGCGCATGGCGGCGAGCGCTTCGGAAATTCTCCCCTGGAGCCTGTGGATCAGCGCGATGTTGCCCAGCGTCAGGCCTGCCCCCGCGACGTCGCCGCAGGACCGCCGGAGCGCCAGGGCCTCGCGGGCGAGGGCGAGCGCCGCATCGTAGTCCCGGAGCCTGTGCAGGACATTGGAGATGTTGGTGAGGGAGATGGCGAGCCCGAGCCGGTCGCCGATCTCCCGCCGGATGCGTTCGGCCTCGCGGTGCCGCGCCATGGCCTGCTCCGGCCGATCCAGCGTGTTCTCCGTGATGGCGATGTTGTTCAGGGCATTGGCGTAGGCGAACCGGTCTCCGGCGGCCTTCCAGCTCTCCGCGGCGGCTTCCCAGTCCCGGATCGCCTCCTCGTAGCGCCGCGTCGCATAGCGGGTGTAGGCGCGCACCTCGCGGCAGCGCGTGGCGAGAGTTCCCGGGATGCCGGGAGCCTCGGCCGCCTCGACCAGCTCGTCGCCGAGCCGGGAGGCTTCTTCCGTCCGGCCCCGGGCGATCAGCGCCGGAACGAGCGCGTTCCCGCCGCGGATCCACGAGGGCCGGTCGGTGGCCAGCTCGATCGCCCGGCGCGCGGCGTGATCCACGTCCGCCGCGCTCGAGGACAACTGCAGGATTCCGGCCAGATCGGCCCAGGCCTCCGAGGCCTCCGCGCCGGCGCCACCGCTCAGTGCCACCGCTTCACGGGAGACCCGGACCGAGGCCTCCACCTCCCCGATGCGCCGGAGGGCCCGTGCGTGCACCATGGCCGCCCGGCAGGTGTCGCAGGCGGCACGGGAACGCGCGGCCCAGTCGGAGGCTTCGCGCGAGGCATTGTGGGCCAGCGCGGCTTCCGCGGCGCGCAGCCAGAGCGCCGCGGCGGCCGCGGGTTCCCCGGCGGCCTCGCGGTGCCCGGCGGCGAGAGCCAGGACCGCCCGCCCCGAC
>JABWAY010000523.1 GCA_013360825.1 Candidatus Brocadiia bacterium
GACGGAAGGTCTCGCTCCCCAGCGACGCCGCCGCCTGCGCGCGCACGAGGTCGTCCTCCCGCAGATCCGCCAGGATCGCCGCCAGCGTCGCCGCTCCGCCGTCCTCGCGCTCCAGGTCCGCCACCTCCGCGCGCCGGACGTCCTTCTCCGAGGGGTCCTTCCGGGTGCATCCCGCCGCGAGAATCCCCCAGGCCGCCAGGCTAGCGGCGGTGCTCCTCCAGCACGGCGTCCACCACCGCGTCCGCCAGCTTCTTCCGGTAGTCCGCATCCCTGAGACGCTTCTCCCCCGTCGCATTCGAAACGAACTCCAGTTCGACCAGGACCGCCGCGCAGGGCGCATTCTTGATGACGTAGAACCCTGCTTCCTTCACACCACGGTCCGGCGTGTCGAACCGGCCCGCGAAAATCCGGCGGACCGCCTCGGCCAGCTTCCGTCCTGCCTGCCGCTGCGAGGCCGTGCCCTCGCAGCCCGCGCGAGGATAGAACACTTCGAATCCCTGCGCCTCCTTATTTTCCGCCCAGTTGACGTGGATGGAGAGGAAGAGGTCGGGTCGGGTTTTTTCGGTGATCCGCACGCGCGCTTCGAGGTCGTCCCGGACCTGTGCGGCGAGGTGGCGGTCCGTTTCGCGCGTCATGACGATCCGGATCCCCTGGGCCGAGAGCCGGTCGCGGATCTGCCGGGAGACGTCCAGTGCGATCTCCTTTTCGAGCGTTCCCCGGGCTCCTTTGCCGCCCGTGTGGATGCCGCCGTGCCCGGGATCGAGGACGATGGTCCGGAAGCGGCCTCCGGCGGGGATGCCGGGAGCGGGTTTGGGCGTGGGACTGGTGACCCGCGGCTGGGGGGCGCGGGCGGTCGAGGGGACCGCTTCGACGGGGGGAGGCGGGCCGCCGGCGCGAAGCAATGCGGCGATGCGGGAGGCGTCGGCGCCGGCGATCAGGGTGCGGCCGGACTCGATCCGCGCCGGTTCGGAGAGGCGGATCGGGGTTCCGTCCACGATGGCGGTCGCCAGCCCCGGGGCGACGATGACGGTGGATCCGCCGCGGAGGATATCCCTGCCTCCGATCGCGTCCCGGGTCTGCGTGAGGGCGTGCTGTTTCGCGAAGTCGGAGAGCCGGACGGGTTCGGCGCCTGCGGAGACGGCGGACAGGAAGAGGACGGCGAGGGCGAGGGCGCGCATGGGTGGACCGCCTCCGTGGGAAGGGGATGTCTTCTTCTCTATCGGCGCCCGGCAGGCGGCGCCTGAGACTCCCCGCAAAAAAGACCGGGATCGGCCGCCGGTGCGCTAACCTTCCGGGATGCCGATCCGGGAATTCGACCTGGTCCGATGGATCCGTAGACGCGCGCCCTCCGGTCGCGGCGTGCGGACGGGGATCGGGGACGACTGCGCCGTCCTGGGTCCCGCGCGCGACCCGCTCTGCCTGACGACCGACGTGATCGTCGGCGGCGTCGATTTCACCCCTGACGCCTCCCCGTTTTCCGTGGGGCGCAAGGCCGTGAACGTCAACCTGTCGGACCTGGCCGCGGCGGGGGCCCGTCCGCTCGCCTGCCTGGCGACGCTCGGCCTCCCGCTCCGCACGCAGGAAATCGGCGTCGATCCAGTCTGTCGCCTGCAGGACCTCAGCGA
>JABWAY010000149.1 GCA_013360825.1 Candidatus Brocadiia bacterium
CGGGGCGCCCCGCGGCCCGCGCGCCGATCCAGAGACCGACCGGCACCCCCCACGCCATTGCAAGCGCGGCGAGCGCGGCCGAGACCGGAAACGCCGACCTCACGATCTCCCCCACGCTCCAGTCCAGCTGCCGCATCGACGGCCCGAGATCCCCCCGCACCGCCCCCGCCAGGAACCAGCCGAACTGGCGCGGCAGCGACTCGTTCAGGTGCCACCGCGCTTCCAGCGCCGCGCGCACGTCCTTCGGCAGCTCGCGCTCTTCGTCGAACGGACCTCCGGGCGCGAGCCGTGCGAGGACGAAGACCAGGAGCGCGACGGCGAACAGGACGCCGAGCGCCGAGAGCGCGCGCCGGAGGAGGAACCCGCTCATCGCCCCTCCCCGCGCGAAACGCCCTGCAGGGGGTGGATGCCGATCAGGTTCTCGTGCACGCCGCGCAGCGACGGCCGCCAGAGCTCGATCGTCACGGGGACGTAGAGCGGCACGACCGGGCCTTCCTCGACCAGCCGGAGTTCCGCCTCGGCCAGCGTCCGGAGCCGCGCCTCGCCCGTCTCCCCCGCCGCCATCCGCACCAGCCCGTCGTACGCCGGATCGGCCCACCCCGTCCGGTTGTTCCCCGACTCCGCCGTGAAAATCTCGAGGAACGTATTCGGATCCTGGTAGTCCCCGATCCAGCTCGAAATCGCCAGGTCGTAGTCGAGCTCGCGCATCCGCCGCGACCACTCCTTCCGGTCCACCCGGTCCATCACGACCGTCACCCCCAGCGCTTCCTTCCAGACCGCCTGAAGCGTCTGCGCGACGACGACGAATTCCTTCTGCGCGGGGTAGAGGAAGCGAACGGGGGGAAAGCCGCGGCCCTGCGGGAATCCTGCCCCGGCGAGGAGTTCCCGGGCGCGGGGGAGGTCGCGGAGCGGGCGTGCGGGGGGCGAGTATCCCGCGAGTCCCGGGGGGACGAACGCGGCCCACGGAATCTGCCCTGCGCCGTTGGTCCTCACGACCCGTTCCCGGTCGACCGAGAGCGCGAACGCGCGCCTCACCGCCGGGTCCGCGAACGGCCCCTTGCGCACCGCCAGCCGCACGAACGAAATCCCGAGCCGCGGGGAGACGTGCAGGTCGGGCGACCCCCGGAGATCGCGCACCAGATCCGGCGGCGGATCCGCGATCCAGTCCGCCAGACCTCCCGCGTACAGGTTGTACTGCGTCGGCCCGGGGGGAACGGCGAGGAAGACCAGGGCGGGAAGCGCCACGCGGGCGGCGCCGTGGTAGCGCGGGTTGCGCAGGGCGACGATCCGGTGGTTCGGCTCCCATGCGTCGATGACGAACGGACCGTTCCCCACGAATTTCCCAGGGCGCATCCATGTCCGGCCGTGCGCCTCGACGGCCGCGCGCGGAACCGGAAGGTACGTCATCGTCCCGGTGAGCGAGAGAAACCAGTCGGTCGGCGATTCGAGCGTGACGACAAGCGTGAGCGGATCCGGCGCCGCGATCCCGAGCCGGTCCTCGCCGGCGCGCCCCGCCCGGAAGTCGCGCGCGCCGCGGATGCAGGCCAGGAGTTCCCAGTTCACGGCGTCCGGGGTGCGCAGAACCCGGATCCAGCTCCAGCGAAAATCTTCGGCGGTGACCGGCCGGCCGTCGCTCCACGCCGCGTCGCCCCGGAGCCGGAACGTCCAGGTCAGACCGTCGCCGGAACGGTCCCACGAGAGCGCCACTCCAGGGCGGGGCTCGAGCGTCGCGGGATCGGGAACGGTGAGGCCTTCGAACAGCGCGGCGAGGATGCGCCCCTCCAGCGTCAAGCTCGCCAGGGCCGGGTCGAGCGAGCGCGGCTCGTCGCCGAAGACCACGGTGAGCGCGCCGTCGGGGGTCCGGCTCGAGGTCAGCGCGAGAAACCCCGCGGCCGTTGCCGCGAGCACGGAGCAGAGCAGCAGGACGGGGCGCATGAAGACGTTATCGGCCCGGGACCGGGGGATGGAAAGAAGAAACGGCGCCCGAATTCGCCCGCCCGGCGGCTACTTCTCCCCCCGGACCGCCTCCAGCACCGCGCGCCCGACCTGCCCCAGCGAGACGGCCGAACACTTCGTCGGATCGTCGTCGCCCGTGTGGAACCAGGGGTAGTCGAAATCGATGACGAGGATGACGGGAATCCCCCTGCGCAGGAACGCCGAGTGGTCGTCCATGATGGTCGCCCCGCGTTTCTCCACAAAGGCATCCGAACCCGCGCGCTTCGCGGCCGCCCAGACGCGGTCGACGGTCCCGGGGGCCTTCTCCATCGAATGGCCTTCGCGGGTGATCTCCAGGTTCGCGTCGCCGACCATGTCGAGGATGACCCCCCACTCCACGGTGTAATCCGGATGGTCCGCGACCCAGGCCTTCGACCCGAGGAAGTAATCGTCCCAGACGCCGGGGCGGCCGAAGTCCTCGCCGTCGAAGAAGATCATGTCGATTCCCGCCGCGGGCGGATCCTTCGCGAAGACCTCCGCGAGCGCGAGAAGCACAGCCACCCCCGAGCCGCCGTCGTTGGCGCCGTTGATCGGATAGACATGTTTCGCGGGGTTGGGGTCGCGATCCGCCCAGCTCCGCGTGTCGTAGTGCGTCCCGAGAAGGATGCGCCTCTTCTCCGCCGGCTTCCATCGCCCGACGATGTTCCGGAACGACGACGGCCCGGTCGCCGTGGCCGGCGTGTGCCGGAACGCGTGCACGGAGACCTCCGCGCCGCACGCCTTCAGCCGGTCCTGGATCCACTCCTCCGCATGCTCCTTCTCAGGACTCCCGTGGTTCCGCGGCCCCATCTGGCAGAGTTCGAGGAGAAGTGCGTAGGAGCGATCGCCGTCGAAGCCGGGGCGGGCGGGAGGCCCGGCCGACTCGCGGCAGCCGGCGAGGACGAGCAGGACCGGGAGAAGGGCCGCGCCGCGCATCAGAACGCCATCGTGTCGACGGGGGCATGGTCGTCGGTCAGGAGCGGGACATCGTGCGTCGGCAGCGGGGTTTCCAGGTACTCGACGGCGTCGTCGTAGAACGTCGGGGTCGGCTGCCGCCCGGCGGCGACGATCGCCGCGGCGGAACGGATCACCCCCGCCTTGTCCCAGGGCTCGTTGCCGTTCAGCGCGATCAGCATCACGTTCCGCGTGCGCAGGCGGTCCACCGGCTCCAGCTTCCCCCGCTCGAACTCCATCCTCCGCGGAAACACATGGACCCCGCCGAAGACCGACTCAAAGGTCTTCGCCTCGCTCCGCAGCACCCGGCTCTTCCGCCCCTCCAGCGAACTGTTGATGTTCGCGAGCAGGACTCCGCCCGGCGCGAGAACCCGCTGGATGTCCTTCATGAACTCCTGCGTGGTGAGGTGAAACGGGATCTGGCCGCCGATGGTGTACGCGTCCAGGATCACGAGGTCGTAGGGGCCCCGGGACCGGCGCACGAACCGGCGCCCGTCCTCGACGTGGATCCGGAGCCGCTCCGTCTCGACGAGGTGAAACCAGCGCTTCGCGACCTCGACCACGACCGGGTCGATCTCCACGAGGTCCACGACGACGTCGGGGTCGTCGGAGGTGAACTTGCGCGGCCCGATCCCTCCCCCGCCTCCGATGACGAGGATGCGCTTGAGGTCGGGGCGGAAGACTCGGGCCAGCTCGAACGAATCCGTGTAGGTGGTGCGCGTGGGCCACGGCGGGCGCAGGCCGACGCCGCTTTCGATGTAGTTGTTGAACTGGAGCCAGCGCGCGTCCCAGGCGTCGTCCTCGGTGACGAGGATGTGGTGGTAGGCGGAGTCGGTTTCGAAGAGTTTCCGCTGGCCGGCGCGGAGGGGGACGGTTTCCGGGGGTTCGAGGATGAACGCGGCGGGCCCGATGACGGCGAGGGGCGCGGCGAGGAGAAAGATGGCGCGGGATCCGGGGAGGAGGACGAAGGGGAGGGCGGCGAGCGCGGCGGCGAGGACGAGCAGGACGGTCCGCACGCCGAAATCGGGGATGAGCCAGAAGGCGGTCAGGAGCGTCCCCGCGATCGACCCGAAGGTCGAGATGGCGTAGAGCTGGCCTGCGACGATCCCGAGCTTCTCCATGGAGCGCGCGGCGAGCCGGACGGCGAACGGCGACGCCATCCCCATCAGGATCGACGGCCCGCCGAACAGGACGAGGGTGGCGAGGAGCGGACCCATGCGCTCGCCGAGGTTGGACTGCACGAGGGCGCGGCAGAACGGGTGGGCGTAGAACGGGATGAGGAGCTGCCAGCAGCCGGCGGCGAACACGACGGTGTTGAGGAGGAAGAACGACGGGCGCGCGTCCGCGAGTTTTCCGCCCAGCACGTACCCGACCGAGAGCGCCGCGAGAAAGACGCTGATGATCGCGCCCCAGACGTAGATCGACGATCCGAAGTGTGTGGCGAGGACGCGGCTGGCCGCCATCTCCAGCCCCATGAGCACCGCGCCGGAAACGAAGACGAGCACCCGGAGGCGCCAGCCGGAGACGGGAACGGCGGACGACGGCTTCGGAGGTTCGGTCACCGCGGGATTCCGGAATGAGGTCGCGCGAGTCTACGCGGTCGGGCGGGGGGAGCAAGCGGGAAACGACGCGGAGGCGGGCACGCCCGGCCTACGGCCGGCGGCTGAGCACCGCGCGCACCTTCTCCAGCAGGTCCTTCGGCTTGAACGGCTTCCCCAGGAAATCCAGCCCCGGGTCCAGGATGCCGTCGTGGACGATGGCGTCCTCGGTATGCCCGCTCATGAACAGGAACCGGGCCGCGGGGAACAGGACGGCGAGCTTCGCGGACAATTCGCGCCCGTTCCCGTCCGGCATGACGACGTCGGTGATCACGAGGTGGATCGGCGTCGTCTGGGCCTGCGCCACCTGCAGCGCCTCCTCCGGCCCGCCCGCCTCGAGGACGCGGTATCCGCTGGCCTTAAGGACGGTCCGCACGTACCTGCGGACGACCTGCTCGTCCTCCACCAGGAGGATCGTCTCATGCCCGCTGTCTCGATCCATGGCACTCCGGGAAAGAGGAGACGCGCTCGTGGAGACCCGGGGGAAACAGATCCGGAAGGTCGCCCCGAGACCGGCCCGGCTTTCGACCTGAATGTGCCCGCCGCTCTGCTGCACGATGCCGTAGACGGTCGCGAGACCGAGCCCGGTCCCTCTGGCCCCCGCGGGGACATTATAGAAGGGTTCGAAGAGATGCGCCTGCGTGGTCTCGTCGAATCCCGCGCCGGAGTCCGCGACCGTGAGCAGGACCCTCGACCCCGGCGGGACCCCCGCGGGGCGCTTCGGATCGTCGGCCTGGAGCTCCACGCGGCTGATCCCGAGTTCGAGGCGCCCTCCCCTGGGCATCGATTCGCGCGCGTTGAGGACGAGATTCACGATGACCTGCTCCAGCTGTCCCGGGTCCACGTGCACGGACCCGGCGCCGGGTTCGCAGCGGATCGACAGCGCGACGGACTCCCCCGCCAGGCTGCGGAGCATCGGCTCCATCGCCGCCAGGGTCTCCGCCGGATCGACCACGCGCGGCTGCAGGATCTGCTTCCGACCGAACGCCAGCAGCTGCCGCGTCAGGACCGCGGCCTGGTCCCCCGCGTGACGGATCTCGAGGAGGTCGGCCCGCAGCGGCGAATCCGCGGGGATCCGGGTCGCCATGTCCTCGCTGTACCCCACGATCGCGGTCAGCAGGTTGTTGAAATCGTGGGCGATCCCACCCGCGAGTCGCCCGACGGCCTCGAGATTCTCGGCCCGCCGCACTTCCTGCTCCCGGAGCTGAAGGGCCTCCTGGAACCGGATGCGGTCCACGGCCTCGGCGAGCGTCGTGCCGATATCCATCAGCTGGGAGAGCATCGCGGGGTCCTTCGGGCGTCGAGACCGGGTGAAGAACTCGATCGCGCCGACGAGGCGGCCTCCGAAAACGACGGGGGTGACGCACATCGAGACCAGCCCGAATCGGGCCGCGAGCGCCTGCCGCCGGAATTCCGGCCGCGCGGCGACATCCTCGACCCACTCGGGTTCCCGGGCATTCCAGGCGTGGCCGACGATCCCGTGGTCCGGCTGGATGAGCATCGGCAGGCAGGCGCGCCCGAACTCCGCGAGGGCGGACTGCTCAGGCACAGCCCACCACGAATGAAGCCGGAGCTGCGGTGCATCGGCTCCGGAGACCCAGAACAGGCCGATCTGCCAGGACATCATCTCGCAGATGGAACGGAGCACGCGCGGTGCGGCCTCCTCGATGGTGCGCGCGGAGGCCATGATCCGCGCGACCAGGTGCACGGTATGCAGGCGCAGTTCCGATTCCCGGAGCGTCAGCGGGTCCCGGAGCCAGCAGGCGGCCACGGGAGGACCGCCGTCGAGACTCAGCTGCGTCACATCCGCGACGATGGGGAATTCGTCGCCATTCAGCCGGCGGCCGTGCAGGTCGGATCCCGCGGCGAGGACGCGCAGCGTCGGGCGCCTCAGACTTTCATCCCGGGATGCCGCGAGCCGGTCGCACACGCTCTCCACGATCAGCGCGGAGCAATCCACCCCCACCAGGTTGCCGGGTCCGTAACCGAACATCCCGTGGGCGCGGGCGTTGGCCTGCTGGACGATCCCGGCCGTATCGATCAGGAGAAGGGCCTCCGGGGCCTGCTCGAGCACCAGCGGCAGGAGGCTGCCGACGATCTGGGAGGTGGAGGTCTCCTGGTGCATGCGGGTCGCCCTCTTGCCGGCAGATGAAGAGCTGAATCCCCGGTCCAAGGGGTGGTGGGCATCCTGCCCGGAGCGGGTCGAATTGTGTGGGGGCTGCGAGATTTGTGCCACACTCTTTGACGCTGGAGATGCAGACTTGAGAATGAGCTGTTCCGGGTTTCCGTCCTGGGACGGCCGGAGGGGCGGCGGCGGACACGCAGCGGCTGGGGAGGGCGGCTGCCCTGGGTGCGGCAAATTACGCCATCGGTGGGAAATTTGCGCAGAGCGTCTCGCGGCCGGGCGATACACTGGAATCTCGACCCACCATTGAATCGGCCGACACGACACGGGCCTCCGCCGACTCCACCCGACAGGACGCCGGCGCGCCGGTCCACCAGGATCCAGTCCCGATGTTTCCGCAGCGGGAGCCCCCTCCCAAACCTTGAGAGTTGCCGATGAACGCAGCCCACCCCCCCGGCGAACCCACCAGCACCGTCCTCGGCGGGCAGGAGATCGAAATCCTGCGTCGCGCCGCCGGTGCCGTCCGCGAATCCGTGTTCGTGGCGGGGGCCGATGGCCGCATCCTCTGGGTCAACCCCGCGTTCGAGACCATGACCGGCTGGAGCGCCGGGGAAGTCCTCGGCAAGACCCCGCGCGTCCTGAAATCCGGGGCCCACCCTGAGGAGTTCTACCGCGCGCTGTGGACCACGCTTCTCGCGGGAAGGGAATGGACGGGGCTGATGCTGAACAAACGCCGGGACGGGAGCATCATCCCGCAGGACATCCGGATCGCCCCCGTCACCGCTCCCGACGGCCGGGTCACGCACTTTGTCTCCGCGTCCCGGGACGTGTCCGAACGACTGCAGAACCGCCAGGAATCCGCCGCGAAGGAAGAAGTCTTCGAGCAGGTGCTCGAGAGCCTGGGGGATGTCGCCTTCCTCGCGGACATCCGGACGCGCACATTCCTCTACGTCAGCTCCACCTACGAACGCATCGTCGGCCACCCGGTCTCGGAGCTCCTCGAGAGCATGCACGCGGTGCTGAAACCGGTCCATCCGGACGACGTCGGGAAGCTGAAGGCGCTGCTGGAGCAGCCCGACTACGCGGGGGACATCGACATCGAGTACCGGATCGTGCGGCCGGACGGCGTGGAGCGGCAGCTGCTGGCCCGGGCCTGGCTGGTCCGGGACGTCCACGGAGAACCCGCCCGGTTTGCGGGAACGCTCCGCGACGTGACGGAGGCGCGAGCCCGGGAACGCGAGCTGGCCCAGAGCGAACACCTCTACCTCCAGAGCCAGAAAATGGAGGCCGTGGGACAGCTCGCGGGCGGCGTCGCGCACGACTTCAACAACATGCTGACCGCGATCCTCGGATACGGGGAACTCCTGCAGCTCGAGCTCGCGGAGCAGGACGGACTGCGGGAAAGCGTGGACGAAATCATGAAGGCCGGGCGGCGCGCGGCGGACCTGACGAAGAGGCTGCTCGCGTTCAGCCGCAAACAGGTCATGCGGCTGGAGGCGCTGGACATCGGGGCGGTCGTGAAGGACGTCGAGGGGATGCTGCGAAGGCTCATCGGCGAGGATGTGGCCCTCCAGGTGTCGTCAGATCCCGGTCTACCGCCCGTCCACGCGGACCGCGGGCAGGTGGAGCAGGTGCTGATGAACCTCGCCGTGAACGCGCGGGACGCGATGCCGAAAGGCGGGACGCTGCGCGTCACCATGGCCGCGGCGGACGTCGGACAGCGCACCCCCGCAGCGCCGTCGCTGCCTCCCCCGGGACGGTACGTCCGGCTCTCCGTGGCCGACACGGGATCCGGAATGACGGAGGACGTGAAGGCGCACCTCTTCGAGCCGTTTTTCACGACCAAAGACCCGGGGCGCGGAACGGGGCTCGGCCTCGCGACGGTCCACGGGATCCTCCGTCAGATCGGGGGCGGAATCGCCGTCGAGAGCTCTCCCGGCAGCGGCTCCCGATTCGACGTCTACCTCCCGCTGTCGCGTGACGCCGTGGGAGCGGCCGCCCGGCCCGGAACAGGGTCCACTTCTTCCCACGCAGGAACCGGAACGGTGCTGGTCGCCGAAGACGAGGACCTCGTCCGGAAGCTGGTCGCAGACACACTGGAAGCCGCCGGCTACCGCGTCCTCCAGGCCCGCGACGGGCGCGAAGCGCTGGCGCTGGCTGCGGCGGAGCCAGGCGTCATCCGGCTGCTGGTCTCGGATGTGGTGATGCCGGGGCTGGGCGGACCCGAATTGGCCCTGCAGATCCAGAAATCGCGCCCGGCGATCCGGATCCTCTTCATCTCCGGGTACTCGGAAGAAGGAACCCTGGACCAGGTGCTGGGACAGCCGGGGGTCAACCTTCTGCAGAAGCCCTTCCCACGCTCCGCCCTGCTCGCGCGCGTCGGCGACGTTCTCGCCGGCCCGGGCCGCGCCTGACCCGCGTCAGCGCCCCCGCCCCCCCGCTCCCGGCACGCGGCGCTTCCAGTCCACGCCGGGCGTCCCGCGCAGCACGCGGCCGTCGGGAGGGTAGAGCCCGCTCCGGTCCCCGAACCGGATCCCGTCCTCGGTGCCCTGCCTGTCGGCGACGAGCACGGGAGCCCGGAAGGCGCGGAGACAATCCTCCGGTCCTGGGTCGCCGATCCAGTTCGTGGGCATGAGGACGAGGTCCGCGCCCGCGCTCTCCGCGGCGATGTCGGAGTAGACGACGTCATGGCAGATGACGACCGCGACCCGCCCGAGCGCGGTCTCGAACTCCCCGGGGGATTCCCCCGGTGACGCCCAGTCGAAGTCGTGCCCGTAGAGGCGCCGCTTGCGGTAGAGGTGCCTCTGCCCGCCCGGCTCGACGAGCAGGGCGGCGTTGAAGAGCCGGTCGTCCGCGATTTCGACGAATCCCCACCCGATCGCCATCCCGAGTTCCGCGGCGAGCGCGGCGAGGCGGCGGGGAGTGTCCCCGTCCGACGGTTCCGCGAGCCGGCGGGCGGCGGCGCGCGAGGGGATCGCGAGGCCGGTGGTGGCGAGTTCCGGAAACAGCGCC
>JABWAY010000524.1 GCA_013360825.1 Candidatus Brocadiia bacterium
GCCGCCGGGGATCCGCACGCGATGCCGACCGGGGCGGAGACGCTGGCGGACGCGCTCGCGTGGCACGCCGCGCGCCACCCCGACCGGGTGCACATCACGCTGATCGAGGAGGGAGACCGGCACTCGGAGATCACGTACGGGGCGCTGCTGCGCGAGGCGAACGAGGTCGCCGCGGGACTGCGGGCGCGCGACCTGGAGCCGGGACAGCCGGTGGCCCTGATGCTCCAGACCTGCCGCGAATACTTCCAGGCGTTCTTCGGCATCCTCCTCGCGGGCGGGGTCCCCGTCCCGCTCTACCCTCCCGCGAAGGCGACCCAGATCGAGGAGCATGTCCGCCGGCAGGCGAAGATCCTGGAGTCGACCGCCGCCCCGCTCATGATCGTCTCGGAGGAGGCCCGGCGTCCGGCGACGCTGGTCCGGTCGCTCACGCCGACCCTCCGCGACGTCGTCACCGTCGCCGACCTCCGCGTCCCCGGCGCCGCCCCTCCGCGGCTGCCGCTGAGCCCCGCCGGCCTCGCCCTGCTCCAGTACACGAGCGGCTCGACAGGGGATCCGAAAGGCGTGATGCTGACTCACGCGAACCTCCTGGCGAACATCCGCGCGATGCAGCAGGCGTGCGGGCTCAACGGCGCGGACACGTTCGTGTCGTGGCTTCCGCTCTACCACGACATGGGACTGATCGGGGCCTGGCTCGGCTGCCTCTACACCGGCGCGCGCGCCGTCCTGATGTCCCCCCTCCTCTTCCTCTCCCGCCCCCAGCGATGGCTGCGCACGCTGTCCCGCGAGCGCGGGACCGCTTCGGCCGCGCCGAATTTCGCCTACGACCTCTGTGCGACGCGGCTGCCGGACCACGACGTGGACGGGCTCGACCTGTCGTCGTGGCGACTGGCGTTCAACGGTGCGGAGGCGGTGCACGCGGACTCGCTGGAGCGGTTCGCCGCCCGGTTTGCGGGGACCGGGTTCCGGCGCGGGGCGCTCCTGCCGGTCTACGGGCTCGCGGAGAACTGTCTGGGCGTGACGTTTCCGCCGCTCGGGCGGGGGCCGCGGGTGGACCGGGTGAAGCGCGACGCCTTTCTCCGCGATCGGGCGGCGATTCCCGCGGCCGACGACGACCCGACGGCGCTGGCGTTCGTGGCCTGCGGCCGGCCGCTTGCGAACATCGAGGTCCGGATCGCGGACGATGCGGGGCACGAATGCGGCGATCGCCGCCACGGACGGATCCAGTTCCGCGGCCCGTCGGCCACGGCCGGGTATTACCGGAATCCTGAGGCGACGCGGAAGATGTTCGTCGGGGACTGGGTGGAGACGGGCGACCTCGGATATCTGGCGGACGGCGAACTGGTTCCCGCCGGTCGCGCGAAGGATCTGATCATCCGCGGGGGACGGAACATCATCCCGACGGAGATCGAGGAGGCGGTGACAGGGATTCCCGGGGTCCGCCGCGGGTGCGTCGCGGTCTTCGGCGACCACGACCCGAAGACCGGCACCGAGCGCGTGGTCGTCGTCGCAGAGACCGCGCTCCGGGGCGACGCGGAGCGGGCCGCGCTGGTGAAGGCGATCGGCGCCGCGGTCGCTCCCCTGCTCGAGGGGCCGCCGGACGAAATCGTCCTCGCCCT
>JABWAY010000150.1 GCA_013360825.1 Candidatus Brocadiia bacterium
CAGGCGGCGCTCCTCGACGCATCCGATGCCCCCAACCGGGCCGCGGCCGCGCGCTCCCTCGCCGGGGAACGCGACCGGCGCTCGGTCGAGTACCTGCTCGCCTGCGCCCTTCCCGACGACGATCCCGTCGTCCGCGGTGCCGCGGACTCCTCCCTCGCCGCGCTGATCGGCGCGCGCCCGGAGGGGGCGGAGGGGTGGGCGGGGCTGTGGAAGCGACGCCGCGCGGAGTGGAAGTAGGCTGACAACAGTGTGCCCGGCGGGCCCGCCGCTCCCGTAGAATCCGCGCTCCGTGATCCGCTTCCGATGCGCCTCCTGCCAGCAGAAAATCAAGGTCCGCGAGGAAGACGCGGGCCGGGGAGGGGAGTGTCCGAAATGCCGGGGCCCGCTGGAGACGCCGAAGATCGAGATTCCGGCGGCGCGCGCGGGGGATGCGGTCGAGGACTTCGAGCCCGGGGACGAGGTCGGCGAGTACCGGCTTGAAAAGCTGGTCGGGCGCGGGGGGTTCGCGCAGGTCTGGTCGGCGCGTCGCGACGGCGGGGCTGCGGTTGCGCTGAAGATCCCGCACGACACGGGGTCGGTGAGGGAACTGCTCAACGAGGGGATCCAGCTCCGCCGGCTGAACCATCCGAACATCGTGCGCACGATCGACATCAATCTCCGGGCTCTCCCCCCCCACATCGTGCTCGAGTTCGTGGACGGGACGCCGCTGAACACGCTGATCAAGCGCAACCGGGCGTCCGGGGAGCTGTTTCCCCTGTCCTTCGTGGAGCGGATATTTCTCCAGATCCTGGACGGCATGGAGCACGCGCACCGGCAGACGCCGCCTGTGGTGCACGCGGATCTGAAGCCGCACAACGTGCTGGTCGCCGACCAGGTGGCGAGGATCGTGGATTTCGGGCTCGGGCGCGAGGAGCAGAAGCTGGAGAGGATCCTGTCGACCGCGGTGACGGTGAAGTCGAAGCGGCGGCTGCTGGGGACGGAGGCCTACATGGCGCCGGAGCAGAAGCGGGGGGAGGCACCGGAGGAGCGGACGGACATTTTCGCGCTCGGTCTGATGCTGCAGGAGCTGCTCTGCAACGAGGTCTACCTCGGCCACACGCTGCCCGGCGAACTGAACCCCCTGGCGCTTCCGTTCGACGCCGTGGTGCGGCGGGCGACGGCGGCCTACCCGAGCATGCGCTATCCGGACATCGCCGCCTTCCGGGCGGCGTTCCAGGAGGCGCTCGGCGTGGCGACCGGACGCTCCGGGCGGCTCCCTGCGGCGGGGGCGCCGCCGTCGACGTCGACGCCGCCTCCCGTTCCCGGCGCTCTGCCGCCCGGGAGCCCGCCGCCGCCGGACATCCCGGAGGGCGGTGTCGAGCCGCTGGTGGCGCTTCTGCGCGACCCGCGGGTCCTGATCGGCGCGGTCGTGATCGGCACCATCGCGCTGGCGATTCTCCTGAGCCTGATCTGATGGATCGCACCCTCTCCCGGTACCGCGCGCTTCTCGACGAAATCGACGTCTGGTTCCGGTCGGTGCAGGCGCGCCATGGAGCGGAGATGAAGTGCGGTTCCGGGTGTTTCGACTGCTGCCATGGCGCGTTCGACGTGGGTCCGCTGGACGCGGCGCTCGTCCGCGAGGCCGTCCGGGCGCTGCCTGATGCCGTCCGCGCGGAGGTCGAGGCGACGGCGCGGCGCCATGTGGAGGTCCTCGGGCTGACGCCGCCGTATGCGGTCGACCCACTGGACGAGGAGGGGGTCGACGCGCTGGCCGCGAAGCTGGGGCCCGTTCCCTGCCCCCTGCTGGATTCCGGCGGGCGGTGCCGGATCTACGCCGACCGGCCGTCCACCTGCCGGTTCATGGGGCTGCCGCTGGTCGATGCCGACGGGACCGTCGTCCATCCGGAATGGTGCGGGAAGAACTTCACGTCGGTCGACCCGCGCCCGCTCCCGGGGATGCCCTTCGGCTACTCCTCGTGGGAGGAGGACGTCGAGGCACTCACCCTTTCCTCAAGTCCGCGCTATACTTTCCTCGCATGCGCCATCCTCTCCGCCTCGGACTCCTCGCCCTCGCCCTGACGGTTCCCGCCGGGGCGGAGGAAGACCCGGTTCTGGCCGCCCTGCCGGAGGACATCCCCGGAGGCCGTGAGGCCGCCGCGCAGGATCTCCGCTCCGGCGTCCCGCAGCTCGTGAGCAATCGCCTCCAGTCGATTCTCCTCGACCATTCCCCGCCGAGGTTCGAGGCCTGGATGCCGGCGCTCGACGGGCGGGCGACCCGGGAGGCGCGGGACGCGCTGTCGGAGTGCTTTTCGTTCCAGCTGGAGAGGGAATGGCACTGCCGGGAGTTCCTCGAAGCCTCGGCGCGCTGGCTCGAGGCGCGCACGGACATCACCGGGAACGACGCGGCGAAAATCGCGTGGGGGATGCGGGTTCCGAGCGCGGTGCTGGCCGAGCGGCTGAAGGAGCCTGCGCGGTCCGGGGACATGTATGCCCTGTCGGCGCTCTGCGGCAACTCGGAGGGCCACGAGTTCCTGAGGGAGCTGCTCGTCTCCGACATGCCGGAGTCGCGGCGAACGCAGATCCGCATGGGAGCGGGATTCACGCAGTCCGAGGCGTTCCGGACGGAGTACGAGCGCTGGATGAAGTCGGGCGACCCGATCTCGAGTTTCGCCGGCCTGAACGCGCTTCTCCGGATCGGCGATCCGAAGGACCTGGAACTGGCGAGGACCTATCTGCGGAGCCCGAACGCGATCCGCCGGATGGAGGTCTACCGCTCCGTTGCCTGGATCAAGGATCCCGGCGTCGTCGATCTCCTGCTCGAGGAGTGTGAGCGCGCGCTGAGCGACACGAACCAGACCTGGCTTGCGCAGGGGATCTCGCGCATCGACGACCCGAGGGCTCTGCCGTTTCTCCGGAAGATGCGGGACCACCAGGGATTCCAGCCCGGGGTCCTCCGCGGTCTCTGGAGCCGCGGCCGGGCCGGGGACGTTCCCTGGCTGCTCGAGGTCGTCCTCGCGGAGGATTCGCCGGAGATCTCCCGCCGCGAGGCGCTGCGAACTCTGAGGAAGCTCATCGGTCCCGCCTGTCCCCTGGGGAAGGAGGGGAGAGAGGCGGCCGTCCGCGCCTGGATCGCCGCCCACGCCGCGGCCATCGAGAGGGACGAGGCGCTGCCGGTGAAATGAGCGGACGCGTCGCCCACGTCTTCCTCTACCGCGACGGTCCCGGGCGGATGGAGCCGGTTCCCGAGGCCCGGGCGCTGGAGGACCACGGGTTCGAGGGGTGCGGGCATGCGCGGCCGGGGAAGAAGCGGCAGCTGCTGCTGATCGACGGCGAGACGCTCCGTGACTTCGACCTCGCACCCGGCCGGGTGAAGGAGAACATCACCACGGAGGGGATCCCCATCCAGGGGCTCGGCGCCGGGGCCCGGGTGCGCGTCGGGACTGCGATCCTGGAGCTGACGGGCCCCTGCGAGCCGTGCGGCTTCATGGACACGCTTGCCCCCGGCCTCCGGGCGAGGTCGGAGGGGAGGCGCGGCGTGCTGGCGCGCGTGATCCGGGGAGGCCGGATCGCCCCGGGGGACGCGATCATCCCCGAGTCGCCGCCGGCCTGAGGGAGGCCGTCGCACGCAGTTTTGCCCCCGGGGCCGGCCCCGGGGCGCCCTTCGGCTACAATCCCCGCCCCCATGAAAGGACTGTCCCTCTTCAGTACCCGTCTCTGGCGCTACCGCGGGTGGGTCCTCGGCGTGGTCGTGGCGATCGTCGTCGTCGACCTCATCGGCCTGATCCCCCCCTGGATTGTCGGCTCCGCGGTGGACTACCTGTCCACCGGGGCGGCGGAACCGCGGACCCTCTGGCTCTGGGGATTCCTGATCCTGGGGGTCGAGTGCGGACGGGCCTGCATGCGGTTCACCTGGCGGCGCATCGCGTTTGACTTCTCCCGCCGGGTCGAGATGGACCTCCGGAACGAGTTCATGGCCCGCGCGGTCCGTCTCCCGCCCTCCTATTTCGACCGGACGACGATCGGCGACCTGATGTCGCGCGCGACGAGCGACATCGACCAGGTCCGGATGCTGTTCGGGATGGGGCTGCTCACGCTGTTCGACGTCCTGACCATCGTCGTCACGACGCTGCCGATCCTGATCTGGCTCAACCCGACGCTGACCCTGTACACGTCCCTGCCTCTTCCGTTCCTGGCCGTGATCTGCTGGAAGGTGTTCATCGAGACGCACAGGCGGTCGCACGCGGTGCAGGAGCAGCTCGGGGACGTGACGGCGCGCGTCGTCGAGAACCTGAACGGCATCCGGGTCGTCAAGGCGTTCGCGACGGAGGATGTGGAGAAGGAGCGGTTCGAGCAGCTCTCCAGCGTTCAGGTCCGCCTGAGCCTCAGCCTGGCGCGCGTGCAGGCCGTGTTCTTTCCCATTTTCACGATCGTCTTCGAGACGGGAACTCTCCTCGTGCTCTGGATCGGCGGCTCCAGCGTCGTCCGCGGAGACCTCACCGTCGGCGACTTCCTCAAGTACGTCCTGTACCTGGGATGGCTGACGGGCCCGATGGTCGGCCTGGGCTGGACGCTGTCGCTCTACCAGCGCGGCATCGCCTCCATGGAGCGGCTGAACCAGATCTTCGGTCTCCCCGAAGCCGAGGACGGCGCCGCGGGGGGCGCCGCGCCGGGCGCGGTGGAATTCCGGAACCTGACCTTCCGGTTCGCACCCGACCGGGAGGACGTCCTGCGCGACGTCTCCTTCTCCGTCCCCGCCGGCGCCAGCGTCGCCATCGTCGGGCGCACGGGCGCCGGCAAGACGGCCCTCCTCAACCTCCTCGCCCGCCTCTACCAGCCCCCGCGCGGGTCGATCTTCATCGGCGGGCGCGACGTCCGCGACATTCCGCTCGCCTCGCTCCGGCAGATGATCGCCGTCGTCCCCCAGGAACCGTTTCTCTTCTCGGACACCCTTGCCGAAAACATCGCGCTCGGCCTCCCCGCCCCCGAGCCCGCCGTCGTCGAGGCCGCGTCCCGCGCCGCCTGCCTCCACGAGGCCGTCGAACGCTTCCCCCAGGGTTACGAACAGATCGTCGGGGAACGCGGCGTCACCCTGTCCGGCGGCCAGAAGCAGCGCGCCTGCATCGCCCGCGCGCTCGCCGTGAATGCCCCGATCCTGATCCTCGACGACGCCTTCTCGAGCGTCGACGCGGAAACCGAGGATCGGGTCGTGGCCAACATGAGGGAGGCCGGCAGAGGCCGGACCGTGTTCACCGTGTCGCACCGGCTGTCCTCCGTGATGGACGCGGACCTGATCGTCGTCCTGCACGAGGGGCGGGTCGCCGCCGTCGGCCGGCACGAAGACCTCATCCGCCGGCACGGGCTCTACGCGGACCTCTGGAGAAAACAGCAGCTCGAAGAGGGGATCCGCTGATGGGGCTCCAGCACACCGCCTTCATGGAGGAGGAAGTCCGGCGCGGGCTGGACCCGAAGCTCGCACGGCGGTTCCTGGCCCTCGTCTGGGCGCAGCGCGGACTGGTGACGCTGAGCGTCGTCCTGCTCTTCCTGTTCCGCCTCTGTGCGGTCGCGACGCCGTACATCACGAAGCTCGCGGTGGACCGCTACATGAACCGGCCCGACCTGCCGGTCGGCGACAGGCTGTCGGGTATCCAGTGGCTGGCGGTGCTCACCCTCGCGGTTCTGACGGTCAAGATCTTCACCCACTACTTCGAGACCGTCGTCACGCAGGTCGTCGGGCAGAGAATCATGCACGATCTCCGGCTTCGCGTGTTCAACCACCTCCAGACGCTCTCGCTGTCCTACTTCTCCCGGAACCCCGTCGGGCGTCTCATGACCCGGGTCACGTCCGACATCCAGGCCCTCAACGAAATGTTCTCCAGCGGCATCGTGGCGCTCCTCGGAGACCTGTTCATGCTCGGCGGCGTCATCGCCGTCATGTTCAGCCTCGACTGGCGTCTCACCCTGGCGACGTTCGCCATCGTCCCGCTCCTGCTCGGCGCCTCGCAGGTCTTCCGGACGCTCCAGAGGCAGGTCCATCGCGTCTCCCGGGCGAAGATCGCCCGGCTCAACGCCTACCTCAGCGAAAATCTCGCCGGAATGAAGATCGTCCAGCTCTTCCGCCGCGAGGCGGAAAACCGGCGGCGGTTCGAGGGGTACGGCCTCGACCTCTACCGGACCCACATGAAGGCGAACCTGTACGCCTCCGTCTTCTTCCCGTTCGTGGACGTGATGCGGGCCGCGGGAGTCGCGCTCGTCGTCTGGTACGGGGGCGGCCGCGTGGTGCAGGAGCACATCTCCCTCGGGACGCTGATCGTCTTCATCAGCTACATCGACCTGTTCTTCTCGCCGCTCCGGGAACTCGCGGAAAAATACAACGTCCTTCTCAGCGCGATGGCCGCCGCCGAGAAGATCTTCGGCGTTCTCGACGAGAAGGCGGAGGTGCTGGATCCCGAGCGCCCCGAGCCGCTTCCCGACATCCGCGGCGGAGTCGAGTTCCGGAGCGTCACCTTCGCCTACGAACCCGGGCTGGACGTTCTGCACGACATCTCCTTCACCGTCCGCCCCGGGGAGATGATCGCCCTCGTGGGGGCCACCGGGTCGGGAAAGACGTCGATCATCAACCTTCTCTGCCGTTTCTGGGACGTCCGGCTCGGCCAGGTGCTCGTCGACGGGACCGACGTCCGCCGCGTCACGCAGCGCGACCTGCGCCGCAGGATCGCGATCGTGCTGCAGGACGTTTTCCTGTTCACCGGGACGGTCGCCGACAACATCGCGATGGGAAACCGGGAGAAGCCGCGCGCGTCGATCGAGGGCGCCGCCAGGGCCGTTCACGCCGATGCCTTCATCCGCGCCCTCCCCGGCGCGTACGACGCCCACGTCTCGGAGCGCGGTTCGACGTTCTCCGCCGGCCAGCGCCAGCTCGTCTCCTTCGCCCGCGCGATGGCCGCCGACCCGCGGATCATCATCCTCGACGAGGCGACCTCGAACATCGACACGGAGACGGAACTGCTCATCCAGGACGCCATGCGGACCCTTCTCGCCGGGCGGACCTCGATCGTGATCGCGCACCGGCTGTCGACGATCAAGCGCGCGGACCGGATCCTGGTGCTGCACCACGGGAGGCTTGTGGAGCAGGGCACCCACGCGGAGCTGCTGGCGGCGAAGGGGATGTACGCGCGGCTGCACGAGCTGCAGTTCGAGGACGAGGCGGGAGCGCGCGGGATCGTGCAGGCCGGGGAGCCCTCCGACCGGGCCTGAGCCCGGCCGCCCGCGCATCCCGACGGCGCCGATGTCCGTCCCGCGCGACCGCCGGTCGATTGCTGGCGCCCCCCGACGCCGCGGCGCTATACTTCTCCTGTCCGCAATCTGGATCTCATCGGGAGGCATCTCAATGGCCAGATACGACACGCCCGACATCCGCAGCATCGCCCTCGTGGGGCACGGCGACAGCGGCAAGACCACCCTGACCGAGCACATCCTGTTCAAGGCGAAGGCGACCAGCCGCCTGGGCGACGTCGCGGAGGGGACGACCGTCACCGACTTCGAGCCGGAGGAGAAGGCGCGGAAGATCTCCATCGAGACCGGCGTCGTCCACCTCAACTGGAAGGGCGAGGTGATCTACGTTCTCGACGCACCCGGGTATCCGGATTTCTGCGGGGAAGCGACGGCGGCGATCCACGCCGCGGACACGGTGGTGCTCTGCATCAACGGAGTCTCCGGCATCATGGTCAATACGCGCCGGATGTGGGCGGCGGCGGGAAAGGCCGGGGCCGCGCGAGCGATCCTGATCAGCAAGATCGACCACGACAACGTGGACCTCGACGCGCTTCTCCAGTCGATCCGGGAGTCGTTCGGCGAGGCCCCGCGGCTGGCGATCATGCCCGTCGGGACCGGGCCGGCCTGCACCGGGGTCGTCAACGTGCTCGATGCCGGGCTGCACCCGGACGCGGCCGTGAAGTCCAGGGCGCTGGCGTTCCGGGAGAAGCTGGTGGAGGCCGCGGTGGAGATCGACGATGCGCTGCTCGCCCGGTATCTGGACGGCGGGGAGATCACCCGCGAGGAGATCGACCGGATCCTGCACAAGGCGATCGCGGGGGGGAAGGTCGTCCCGATCTTCGTCGCGGGTGCAAAAAAAGACATCGGCGTGGAGGCGTTCCTGGACTTCGTCGCCAGCGACTTCCCCGCCCCCGCCGAGGCGCGCGTCCGCTCCGCGACCGTGCCGGGGAAGACCGATCCCGTCGCCTTCCCGGCCGCCTCCGACGCCCCCTTCAGCGCCCAGGTCTACAAGCTCATCAGCGACCCCTTCGTCGGCAAACTCACCTACATCCGCGTCGTCAGCGGCTCCCTCGCCGCCGACTCGCACTTCTACAACCCCCGGACCGGCAGGACGGAACGCATCGGGAAAATCTTCCGGATGTTCGGCAGGGAACACCAGAACGTGGACCGCCTGATCGCGGGGGACCTCGGCGCCTTCCAGAAGGTCGAGGATATCCACGTTTCCGACACGCTGTGCCAGGCGGACCACCCCATCCAGTTCGCGCCGATCACGTTCCCCGTCCCGATGACGTCGCTCGCGGTCGACCCGAAATCCCGCAACGAGGAAACCAAGCTCGGGACTTCGATCCCGAAGCTCGCCGAGTCGGACCCGACCTTTCACTGGACCCGGGACCGGCAGACGCACGAGCTGATCGTCTCCGGGATGACCCAGCTCCACCTCGACGTGATCTTTCACAAGCTGAAACTCAAGTTCGGCGTCGAGGTGACGACCCGGCCGCCGAAGATCCCCTACCTGGAGACGATCGCGGGGAAGGGGGACGCCCAGTACCGGCACAAGAAGCAGACAGGGGGATCCGGCCAGTTCGCGGAGGTCTGGATGCGGATCTATCCCCTGGCCCGGGGGAGCGGCTTCGAGTTCAAGTGGGGGGTCGTCGGCGGAGCGATCGGTCACCAGTTCCAGCCGTCGATCGAGAAGGGAGTGAAATCCGTGCTCGAGCACGGCGCGATCGCGGGCTACCCGGTCGTGGACGTCGGTGTGGAGGTCTACGACGGCAAGGAGCACCCGGTGGACTCCAAGGACATCGCCTTCCAGGTGGCCGGGCGCGAGGCGTTCAAGCTGTGTATCGCGCAGGCGCGTCCCGTCCTGCTGGAACCGGTCGCGAAAATCGAAGTCGTCGTCCCCGCGGCGAGGATGGGGGATATCATGGGCGACCTCTCGGGCCGGCGCGGAAAGATCTCCGGGAGCGAGGTCGAAGGAAAGCACGCGATCATCACCGCCCTCGTCCCCCTGTCCGAGGTCCGGAACTACGCCAGCGAACTGCGCAGCATCACGGGCGGCGAAGGGGACTACCACCTGGAGATGAGCCACCACGACCCGGTCCCCCCCAACGTCGCCCAGCCGATCATCGAGGCGTTCAAGGCGTCGAAGGCCCACGAGAAACACCACGAGGACTAGCCTCTCTGCCGTCCTGGAAACTGACGATCGAGTACGACGGCGGGCGCTACGCGGGCTGGCAGGAACAGTCCCGCGAGCGCACGGTCGCAGGGGAGATCCGCGGCGCCGCACGACGGGTGTTCGGCGCGGACGTCGAACTCGGCGGCGCCGGGCGTACGGACGCCGGGGTCCACGCGCTCGCCC
>JABWAY010000151.1 GCA_013360825.1 Candidatus Brocadiia bacterium
CCTGGGGCCTCTGCCCCGGCGGCGATCCCGCCGGCGGCACGGGCGGATAGGGCGACGGCGAGCCGTGCGCCGCGGGACTCCCCGGCCGCGCAGGGATCTGAGGACCAGGCCACCCCGCCACCGTCTCCTCCCGCGGCGAAGTCTGCCTCGCCGGAATCACCGGCGGAGCCACGATCGCCGTGGGCGAATTCTTCCGCTTCTGCTCCGACACCTCCGTCTCGTCCTCCCGCGACGGCGGCACCACGCAGGCGTCCGCAATCTCCGTCTGCGCCGCCGCATTCTCCTTCGCCCCCTGGCCGCGACGGGAGACGGTTTCGAAGGGCTTCTCCCCGCGAAGGATCGCATCGATGATCAGGGCCGCCTCCGTCGGCGTCGGCCGGTCCCCCGCCTTTTTCTCCGTCAGCCTCTCCACAAGCTTCGACGCCTGTACGCTGACCGTACTGTTCACCTTGGACGGCGGTTTCGGCTTCTCCGACAGCTGCGCGGCAATGATCCGCGCCACGTCGGATCCGGGAAAGAGCGTCTGTCCCGTGAGCATGTGGTGCAGCGTCGCGCCGAGCGAGTAGACGTCCGCCCTGATGTCCAGCGCCGCCTCCCCGCGCGCCGCCTCCGGCGAGAGATAGTGCGGGGTGCCGGTGACCCCGCCCGCCGCAGTCCCCTGCGCCGCAACAACCGCCAGCCCGAGATCCGCCAGCCTCGCCTCTCCCCCTCTCGGCAGCAGAATGTTCGCCGGCTTCACATCCCGGTGCACCACGCCCGCCTGCTGCGCATGCTCCAGCGCCCGGGCGATGGACAGCGCGATCTGAAGCGCCCGCGACTCGTCCATCGCGCCGCGCGCGAGGACGTTCTCCAGGGTCTTGGCCTCCACGAATTCCATGACGACGAAATGAAATCCGTTCGAGAGGCCGCTGGCGAGCGTCCGGACGACATTCGGGTGGTCGAACCTGGATCCGAGTTGCGCCAGCCGGAGAAATCGTTCGTTGAAGCCCGGGGAGCGCGAGAGCGCGGGAAACAGGATCTTTACGGCGACCGTGACGCCGTCCGACAGGCGCCTGGCCTTGAACACCGTGCCCGTCGATCCCTGGCCCAGCTTCTGGAGGAGTTTGAACCCCTCGACTGTGTCGGGAGTGATCTTCAGCTGCCTGATCTCGTCGCTCATCCGCGCCTTCCCGGCTGTAAAAAAACCCCGACCGGCTCGCCGCCGGCCGGGGCTCGCATCGAGAATCCTACCGCTTGACGAAGACTCCGCCGGTCATGCCCGCAAGCCGGCGCATGAAGTCCGGGTTGTAGTTGCCGTCATTTCCCAGGCCGATCGTGTTGATGACGACCTTGGACAGCTTGTTCCACTCCTCGACCTTCCGGATGATGTCGTCCGGGTTCGGGTACTTGCCGGCATTCGGCGCGCCGTCCGACATGACGTAGATCGTGTCCACCAGCGCCGCGTAATTCTTGTCGCCGAGCCCCTGCCCCGCCAGCTTGAACGCCTCTTCCAGGGCGTCCCCGAGGTTCGTCTGGCCGTTCCCGGCCTGCTTCTTCACGAAGTCGATCGCATCCGCCCGGTTCCCGGGGGTCGCATTCTGCATCTTGTCCTTCCACATCAGGTGCGTCTGGCCGTACACGATCACGTTGAAGGTGACCTTCGGATCCAGCTTCGACACCGTGCGCTCGAACTCGTGCTTCAGCACCTCGATCTTCGTTCCCTTCATCCCCGCCTCCCAGGGCTCGGGCGGAGGCTGGTTGCCGCCCGATACGACCTTCGGCGGCTCCTGCGCGGACTTCGGCGGCTCGGAGGGGTCGTTCATCGAGCCGCTCACGTCGAGCACGAACACGATCTTCTTCGAGTTGATCTTCAGACCGAAGAACGTCGGCGGCTCGGCCGTCGTCCCGCCGCCGCGCGGCCCGCCTGAGGCCACACCCCCATCCGGCGGCTTCGACCCGCCGACGGGCTGCCCGTTCCACCCGTCCTTGACCTTACCCCACCACTCGTCCCACGCCTTGGCGTTGTATCCGAAATCCATCCCCGTCAGGCGCTTGAGCGCGCCACTGATGTCGTCGCGGAGCCGCCCGTCTTCCTTGGCGAGCTGACGGACCATCGCGCTGATCCCGTCCTTCGACTTGTACGCCTCGACACCGGCGACGCCGCACAGGCGCACCTGCCACTCCGAGTCCTCGACCGCGTTCACGAACAGCGGAACCGCCGCGTCGACCTTGAGGGTCAGCAGACCGTCCAGCGCCACGATCTTCACCCGCGTGTCCCGGTCCTTCGCCGCCTCGAGGCAGATCGAGCCGATCCCCTCCGCCCGCGACGACAACAGCCCGGTCAGAATCGCGTAGCGCACCGTCCAGTCATGCGACTTGATGACCATCGTCCGCAGCTCCGCGACCGCAGCGGCGTCGGTGAACTTCGCCAGCGAGGACGCGATCGTGTCGAGCAGCGCCTTGTTCTCGGTCTTCCGTGCCTCCATCTCGTCATTGACCGCCTTCAGCTCGCCTTCCAGCTTGGCCATGCGCGCCGCCTCGCCCGCCTGCAGCCCGCTTTTCGCCTTGCGCAGCGGCTTCAGGTCGTTTTCCAGCTCGGCGACCTGGGCCATCTTTTTCTTCTCGTACCCGTCCGCCTCGAACTTGATCTGCGAGTAGATCGCCAGCAGGAACTTGGCCGCATCCGCCGTGTTCAGCGACGCGATCCGGTCCAGGGCGCCCTTCCGGACGGTCAGGTCCGTCTGGGAGAAGTCCCGGTAGAAGTCCTTCTTCGCCTGTTCCCAGGCGGCCGCATTGCCTTCCGCGGAGACGGGGACTGCCGCGGCGAACACCATCGCCAGAATCCCGAGGATCGCCCACTTTTTCATACGCGCCTCACTCCCCACGTTATGTGGCGCGGCCCTGGAGGTCGTTGTGGCCTCCAGGGCGGCACCCGTGAATCATTTGTACCCCCCGCAAGGGGGGCGGTTCCATCACTTTCTTTCAGGCCGGCGACCGCCGGCTTACTTGCAGGCTCCGCCCCCTCAGGACCCGCCACCTCCGGTGGTCCCTCCGGCGACCGAGCCTCCCGTCGTGACACCGCCGCGGCGCCCGCCCGACTTCCCGGTGTTGCCGCGTGAACCGGCATCCGGAGCGGCCGCCGTCCCGCCCGTTCTGCCCGTCGTCTTCCCTCCGTCCGCCGCGGCCGCCGTCTCCTTGCTCATCGCACTTCCGCCACGGCCCAGGTTCTCAGTCCAGTACGTACCCGATTTCCCGATCCCGATCTGGTTGTACATGTCGCTCAGCATGTTCCGGTGGTGACCGCTCGAGTTGTACCAGGCCATGCAGGCGTCACGCCCGCCGCTCATCCCCATCGCGATGTTCTCGCCCACCCCACCGCCCGGATACCCGGACAGCCGGCACCGGTCGCCCGGTGACTTCCGCCCGGCCACGGGAGACTCGTGCGCGAAGAACCCGTGCGTCGCCATGTCCGTCGAGTGCATCCGCGCCGCCTTGCCCAGCAGGTCGTGGGCTTCGAGGGCCTGGCGGCCCATCATGAAGCGATATTCGTTGGTCGCCCGGATGCAGTCCTTTTCGGCGGAGTCGAATCCGGGGTGACGATCGTTGTAGGCCATGATCGCGTTGTACTTCGCGAGCGCCGAGCGCTCTCCCCCGTCCAGGCAGGAATTCTTCAGCGAGAGGGCCTCGTTGATCTTCGCCAGCATGGCCTGCATCGCGGCGATGTCGGCGTCGCTGGTCGAGGCGCCGAGCTCCGCGAGCCAGCCGTCGGTCTGCCCGGAGGCCGCGATCAGGTCGCTGATCCCGGTGTTGAGCTTTCCGACGACCTGCAGCGGATTGTCCCAGAGCTCGCGCACCTTCCCGACGGCCTCATCCACCCGCGGCTGCCCCACCTTGCCGTGGTCGGCGTCCGGGTAGATCTCCTTGTCGTAGATCACCTTCACCGCGTCCGCGCGGCGCCGGTTGAGCTCCTTCTTCAGGTCCCGCATCACGCTCGAATTCACGACCGATCCGCTGTTCGAGAGCGACCGCAGGATCGCGCCCCGGCGGTTCTTCAGCGCCGATACGTACGCCTGCTGCACCCGCGCCTTCATGTCCGCGGTCGCGGCGGGATCCGATGCGATGCTCTTCCAGATCGTCCAGCCTTCCGCGGCCTTCTTCGCATCCATCGAGGCCATCAGCCCCGCGCCGCGCTTGCCGTCCACCTCCAGCTTCGCGTACTGCAGTTCCATGTTCGAGTACCAGCCGCCGCTGTAGAAGACGAATCCGCCCGGAGGGACCGGGACGCCGCGGAAGCGGGCGATCATGGCGAACACGGCGCCTTCGCGGGACAGGTCCCGCTTGACGACGATGTTCAGCAGGCCGGCGCCGGTCTCGGCGAGGCCGTTCGCGTAGCAGAAGGTCGCCAGCGCGAGCCGGTCGTCGATCGACAGCTCGAGGGCTTCGAAGTAGCCGACCATCGTGGCCGCGTCGATCGAGTGCCACTTGCGCGACGCGGTTCCGCCCTTGCCTTCTTCGTCCTTGAGGGCGATCTCCAGCATTTCCTCCGTGGCCTTCTCGAGAATCGCCCTGTTCCCGTTCCCGAGGTCGATCGGGTTCCGGACGAAGTGCCCCGTGTTGACGGCGTCGATCAGGCGTCCGAACAGGGCGGCCTGGGCGGCGATGTCGTCCCGCTGCGAGGAGAGGGCGCCGCGCTCGTCCGCGGGCATGGCGGAGACCAGGGAGTCGAACGACCGGAGGGCTTCGGCGTACCGGCGCGCCTTCACGAGGTCATTGATCGTGAGCAGCGAATCCTGGGTCTTGGCGCTGAGCCGTGCCGAGCCGCCCGCGTACGCCGCGTTGACGCCGGCGAGGCGGTTGACGGCGGCCAGCTTGTCCTGGGCGTCATAGTAGAAGCGCGTTCCGGCGAATTTCTCGACCGACGAGCTGAGGAAGGCGGCGGCCTGCGCGTACTCCTCCAGGCCGGTCATGCGGTTGGCGCGGGTCTGGACGGCTTCCCAGGCCAGGGCGGCGTCGCGGTGGACCTCCCGGATCCGATCCTCGACCTTTGCGGCCACCGGGCTGTCCGGATTGTCCTGCTGGAACTGTTTCCAGATCGAGAGTGCCTCGCCGTACTTCTCGAGGGCGACGGAGCGGTCGGCGATCGCGAGCGTTTCGTCGTAGGCCTTCTGGAACTCGCCGGTCCGCGCGCGGAGGGCGTCTGCCGCGACCTGGGCCTCGCGCGCTTTCCGGGCCTGCTCGTCCTTCGCCGCGATCTTTCCGCGGATGGACTCGAGCGCCTTCTTCGCGTCGCGGTGGACTGAAGAATCGATCGGCCCGCTCATGAGGTTTTCGAGGGCCTTGGCGGCCAGCTCGAGGTCTCCGCGGCTTTCCAGCTGCTGGGCGTTCACGAGGGCCGCGCGCTGTTCGCCGGCCTTCGAGTTGCCGAAGAAGTGATTCACGCCGAAGACGCCGCCGACAAGCAGGAGCGCGGCGAGGACGGCGACTTTGATGAAGGAGGCGGCGTCGGCCTGCTCCCTGCGGACGCTTTCGGCTGCGACGCGCTGGTGCTGGGGGGCGACCCGGGGGAGCCTGGCGTGCGACCCGGGGGTTGTGGCCGGCTGCGCCGTCGGCGCCGTGACGATGGCGGGCGTGCCGCCGGCCTCGGGGGCCGGCATCGGGTCGAATTCCATCGCGAACGCGCCGATTGTGATGCGATCCCCGCGCTTGAGCAGGCGCATGTTGACGGCCTCGCCGTTGACCGCCGTCCCGTTGGAGGACTCGAGGTCGACGACCTTCCAGCCTCCCGCGGTCGCCTCCAGGCGACAGTGGTTCCGGCTGGCTTTCGGATCTGAGACCTGGATGGTGTTCTCCGGGGCCCGCCCGAGGGAAATGACCTGGGCGTCGGTCTCGAAGACCTGCCGGGAGCCATCCACATGAATCACGAGCTTCAGCATGTCAGTGTCCTCGTCTCAGGGTGTCTGAAAACTATTCGCCGTCAGGCGCGGGTTTATCCTTGGGGGCCGGGGTTTCCTCCGGCTTCTTGTCCTTGTTCGGATCGAACGGCTCGGTCCCGATGCACTTTCCGTCGGGCTGGGCAGGTGCGGCGCCCTTCTCGTTCGAACGGCTGCCGGCCTTCACGGGTTCGTCCTTCTTCGGGGCCGGAGGATCCGCCGCCTTCCGGTCGCCGTCCCCGCCGCCGTTCACTCCGCCGCGCCGGCCCGGTGCGGCCCTGGACTTGTCTTCGCGCGATTCGGTCCCGAGGTGGCTCGCGGCGCGCCCCAGGTTCTCGGTCCACATCGTACCATTCACGCAGCCGATCCCGATGTGGTTCCACGCGTCGCTGAGCATGTTCCGGTGGTGCCCGCTGGAGTTGTACCACCCGTCGAACGCCGCCTTGGGCGACCCGTACCCCGTCGCGATGTTCTCCCCGACCCCGCCCGTGTACCCCTCGAGCTTCGCTCGGTCCATCGGGGTCCGCCGCGTCGAAATCGGCGACTCGTGGGCGAAGTACGCCATCTCGACCATCTCCGTCGAGTGCTTCTCCGCCGTCTTCCCGAGAAGCTCGTCGTGCTGCAGGATCTCGCGCCCCATCATCTCGCGGTACTCGTTCGTGATGGTGATGCAGTCGATCTCGAACCCGCTCATGCCGCCGTCGTTCTTCCTGTTGTACTCCCAGACTTTCCGGTTGTACTCGAGCAGCTTCCGCTCCCGCGCGTCCAGGCAGACATTGCGCAGGTGGAGCTTCTCGCCGATCGCGGACAGCAGGTTTTCAAACTCCTCCAGGTCGGCGTCGTTCGCGCTCTCGCCCATCTCCGCCAGCCACCCGTTCGTCGTCTGCCCCGCCTCCACCAGCACCCGCACTCCCTCGTCCAGAACCACCGTCTTCAGCGGCTTCTCCCAGAGGTCGCGCACCAGCTTGACCGCGTCGTCCACCACCGGCTGACCCTCGACGCCGTGGTTCTCGTCCGGGTAGATCGTCTTGTCGTAGATCACCCGGATCGCCTCGGCGCGCACCAGGTTGAGCTGGCGCTTCATGTCCTGCAGCGCCTTGAAATTCGAGACCGCCGGCGAGGACTGCAGGCTCTTCATGATGGCCTGCCGCTTCGCCCTCAGCTCCTTCACGTAATAGCCGGTCGCCACCGCCTTGAATTCCGGCGTCAGCGTGCCGTCGTCCGCAATCTCGCGGTAGATCCGGTACCCCTCGGACGCCGATTTGGTGTCGATTTTCGCCACCAGGCCCGCACCCTTGCGCGCCTTGTGGTCGAGTTTCGCGTAGGTGAACTCCGTCCCCGTGTACCAGCCCCGCTCGTAGTACACGAATCCGTCCGCGGGAACCCCCATCTGCCGGACCCGGGCGATCAGCCCGAAGACCTCGCTCCGGAGCGCCTCCTGCTTCGACAGCCCGAACAGGATCTCCGCCCCGCTCTCCGCAAGCCGGTTCTCGTAGCAGAACGCCGCAAGCCCGAGCAGGTCCGTCTCGTTCAGTTCCAGGAACCGGAAGTACGCGAGCATGTCGGCGCCGGGGACCTGCGTCCATTTCCGCCCCGTCGTCCCACCCTTGCCCGAAGGATCGCGGAACTCGATCGTGACGCCGAGATCGGCCGCCTGCGACAGCCAGCCGTTCACGCCGCCCCCGAGGTCGATCAGCCTGTCCTTCAGCGCGCCGGAGTTGATCGCCGCATGAAGCTTGCCGAAGATCGAGGCCTGGCGCTCGATGTCGATCTTGCGCCCCGCCGCTCCCTCACGCTCCTTCGGCCCCATCCCCGACAGCGCCTTGTCCAGCGCCTTCAGCGCCTCCGCATACCGCCGCGCCTTCACCAGATCCCCCACCGCCAGCATCGACTCCTGCGCCGCGGCGGACATCTCGGGCGCACCCGACGCATACGCCGCCGTGACGCCCGAGAGGCGCTGGATGGCACGGGTCTTCGAAGCGATTTCGTATCCGAACCGCGTCCCGCTGTACCGGCTCTGCTGCGATCCGAGCAGGGCGATCGCCTCCCCGTACTTCTCCGCCCGGGTCATCGCATTGACCTTGTCCTGGAGCGCATCCCAGCTCTCCGCCGCTGCGGCGAGCGAGCCGCGCAGTTTCTCGGACATCCTTTCGCGAAGCGCCCCCTCGGGCGCTTCGAGGAGGAAGCGCTTGGCCTCGTCGACGGCCCCGGCGAAGTCCTCCTGCGCGAGGTACGCGTCGATCTGGGCGGAGGCGGCCTCGAACCGGCTGCTGGCGTTGAGCGCCATCTGGGCGGTGAGCAGGTCGGCGAAATCCCTGTCGCGCCTCGCCTTTGCCTCGGCGGTGGTGCGCGCGAGCGTCGTGCGGAACTCGTCGCGCTTGGCGCTTGCTCGCTTGAGCAGGTCGGCCTCGGGGTTCGTGACGATGAACGCCTCGAGGCGCGCGATGGCGTCCTCGTAGTCGCCGCTGTCCGCTAGGGAGACGGCGGACTTGTAGGCGGACTCCTGGGCGCGGCGTTCGGCGATCGAGCCGCGGATCTGGTTCGTGACGATGAGGCCGCCGACGAGCACGGCGGCGGCGACGGTGATTTTCCGAGCGAGGGCGAACATCCTGGCCCGCGGGTCCGCGGCTGCCGGCACGGGGCGCGGGGGCTGGGTGTCCACCACGGTCTTTTCGATCGGCTCCGCGGTCACCTTAGGCGGGATCTGGACCATCGGCTGTTTATCCGGCTGGAAGACGATCTCGAAGAGGCCGATGGCGATGACATCGCCGGGCTTGAGGGTCTGGGTATTGGCTTTTTCGCCGTTGATGGAGGTTCCGTTGGAGGACTCGAGGTCGACCAGTTTCCAGCCGTCGTCCACGCGGCGGATTTCCGCGTGGTTTCTCGAGGCCTTGGGGTCCTTGACCTGGATGGTGTTCTGAGCGGTGCGCCCCAGGGAGATGACGTCCTGGGTGAACGTGAACCGCTCTTCTGCGCCCTCGAACCTTACGAGCAGGTGAATCATTCAGGTCTCCTGGGGTGATGAGGGAAGCCGACCCCAGGTGTTTCGCAAAGGGCGTGCCTTTCTGCGATGGAAGGCTAACTTTGTACAAGTCTTTACCTCTACGGAAGTTATGTTTTCTCGATTCCTCCCCTCCGCCGTCAGGTGTTCACGCCGCCTTACCAGTAGCCCCAGAATATTCATCGCAAACTCATTGACCATAATACGTTGCAGCGATCTTACCCGAGAGCGTACACCCGGCCTTACACTCCCCCTACCGCCTACCGCCACTCCCCGAGATGCTTCTCCAGCAACTTCCGCACCCCTTCCCCACGCCCCTTCAAAAACCAGCTCCGCCGGATCTCGAACGCCGCTACCAACCCCAACAGCATCCCCCCGACAATCAACATCCACCACGCCGCACTCACCTCCCTCTCATACATCCACTGCAGACCCTTCCACCCCGCCACACCCACAATCGCCCCCGCCCCCAGCAGCGCATCCCGCTTGCGCCGATCCAGAACGCCGGCCGCCAGCGCGATCGCCCCGCCGATCAGCACCCAGGGAACATGGGCGCCGCCCGTCACGGGAAGCGAGGCGAGCGCCGCGTGGCCGAGCGCCACGGCGAGGGC
>JABWAY010000525.1 GCA_013360825.1 Candidatus Brocadiia bacterium
GAAGACCGGCCGGCCCATCTTCGTGTCGTAGAGGCCGTTCGAGATGTCCTCCGCCGGGAACTGCGAGGCCGGCGTCACCACGGCCCCCTCCACGCCGCCTGCCACCTCGGCCAGCCTCCGTCCCGCATCCCCCGCCGCCCGGACCCGCAGGGCCCCGGTCTCGACGGCAGGACCGACCAGCCAGGCGACCGCCGGGGACTGGATCGGCGACACCCAGAGTTCCTCTCCCTCCCCCGCCGGCCGGTACACAAGGCGAACCTCCGCCTGACCGCCGGACCGCTTTCTCACGACCAGCGTGGTCGGCACGCGCAGAAAATCCGTCCACAGGACCGCGCCCGGCGCGACCTGCACCCGCACCCCCTCCGGCAGCCTCCCCGGGACCCGCTTCTCGATCTCGACCTCGCCGGCGCCGCAGGCCAGCGCCCGCAGCTCGTAGGTCCCCTCCGTGGCGATCTCGAACGCAAGCGGCTTCCCCGGGCCCGTCCACTGGCCGGGGACCCTCTGGACCTCGACCGCGACCTCCGCCAGGTCTTCGGTCGCCTGAACATCCCGCCGGAACAGGTGCACCGGATTCGCCTTCCCCTCCGCCGCCACCGTCACCCACTTCCACCCCGTCAGCCGGTCCAGCAGCTCCTGCGGGGCGAGGACGCTGGGAAGGGCGGTTCGCGCTTCGAGCCGCCGCTCCCGCGCCTCCCGCAGGACGGATTCCTGGTGGGTGGCGCCGGGCTGGAGGTGAGAGCGCGTGTAGAACCGGACGAAGACCGGGAGGCTCCCCGGCTCGAGGAGGGAGAGGGACAGGCGGCGCGCGCCGGCGGGGATGTCTTCCTTGCGGAGCGTGAGGTTTCGCGGACCTGCGAGGGAGTCGCCCTCGGGGGTCAGATAGCGCTCGAGGGAGTCGGCGCCGATCGGGGCGTCCTTTTCGGCGACGGGGCGGCGCCACCCCCGCTCTGCGATGACCTTGCCGGTGCGATCGTGCCACTGGAGGCGGAGCGAGACCTCGGTCCTGGGGGCGATGTTGCGGAGGACGAGGCTGGCGATGAGGCGGTCGGAGATGTCGTCGACGTTGACGAAGACCGGTTCCCCGGGCGTGAGGAGGTAAAAGAGCCTCCGCGTGAGGAGGGAGGCATCTTCCTTGGACCCTGAGCGTTCCCGGAGGGTGAACTGGATCCCCAGCAGGATCGGGATCGTGACGGCGGTGGCCAGCACGGCGAGCACCACGAACTGCCGCCAGGACCAGCGGTGGGAGCGGACGGGGCGCGCGTCAAAGCGGATCATCGGCGGCTCCCGGTCAGGACGAAACGCCGGAGCCGGAGGAGCGTTTCGATGGAGTCGGCGCGGCCGGACGGTGCGAGCTCGGAACCGCGGACGACGGTGGCGCCGAGATTGACCAGGACCGCCGAGACTCCTTCCGGGGACAGGAACGCGAGGATCGGGGCCTCCGCGTCCGCATCGACGATGAGTTCGTCGCGCCAGCCGGCCTGCCGGGCGGCGACGAGGGCGGCGGAGAGATCGGCGATGTTTCCCGTGCGCGCGTAGGCCGCGAGCCCCTCGAGCGGGGCGGCCATCGGGTCCGGCGGGGCGGCGTCCGGGG
>JABWAY010000526.1 GCA_013360825.1 Candidatus Brocadiia bacterium
GGTTCGTGACGCCGAGCGCGACGGTGACCCCGGGGCTCAAGATGGCCGTCGGCGCGGCGACGGGGGTCCTCTACTGGGCCTGGATCGCCTGGGGCGGGCGCGGCGCGGCGGCGCGCGACGCGGCGCTTCTCGAGGACGCTCCGGCGTCGAAGGGGGGGCGATGATCGGTTCCGGGGCGTTGCGGGGGACGCCGGCGTGGCTGTCGAACACGATGACGGTGTCGACGCCGGAGGCGGTGGAGTTCACGTACGACCTGGCGGGGCCGTCGCACCGGCTTCTGGCGTGGCTGATCGACACGATGATCTCGTTCGCGCTGATCGCGGTGGTCTGGATGATCGTGGTGCTGGCGCTGATGTCGGCGGGGATGCCCGGGACGGCGGAGGCGGTGGGGCGGACGCTGGCGTTTGCGATCGGCGGCGGGTACTACATCGTCCTGGAGGCGCTGTCGCACGGGCAGACGCCGGGGAAGAAGGTGATGGGGATCCGGGTGCTCGACTCCCGCGGGTTCAGGATCACGCCGGCGCAGGCGGCGATCCGGAATCTGATGCGTGCGGTGGACCTGCTCCCGTTCTGCTACCTCGTCGGCGGGATCTCGATCCTCTGCAGCCGCCGGGGTCTGCGGCTCGGCGATCTCGCGGCGGGGACGGTTGTCGTGCGCGTCCCGTCGATTCCCGCCCCCGAGTCGTTCCTGCCTCCGGGGCAGCGCGAGGAGAGTCTTCTCGGCGACTTCTCGCTCGGCGAGCGCGTGCGCCGGGTCCTGCTGGTCCAGGAGAAGGACCTGCTCGCGTCGCTGGCCGTCCGCCGGGACCGGCTGGACGAGCGGTCGCGGATGAAGATCTTCGAGGCGGCGGCGACGGCGTTCAGCAACCGGCTCAGCCTGATGCGCCCGATGACGATGAGCGCGGAGACGTTCGTGCTCCACCTCGCGGCGATCGCCCACGCCCCGCGCCCCGCGGGGGTCCGTGCCGCGGCGGTGCGCCTGTGAGCGGGCCCTGCGTGGCTCACCCGGAGGCGGCCGCCACGGCGGTCTGCCACGGGTGCCGGCGCGCCTTCTGCGACCGCTGCACGATCGACTTCGACGGGTGGACGCTCTGCGCGCCGTGCAAGAACCGGGCGGTCGCCTGGTCGATGGAGGTCACCGACTACCGGAAACCCCAGACTGCGTTCGTGCTCGCGATGGTCGGCGTGTTCATGATGTGCTTCGGAATCGTCCTCGACATCATCGCGATCATCGTCGCCCAGAAGGCGCTCCGCGAGATCCAGGCGCGTCCCGGGCTCCCCGGTCGCGCCCTGGCGCGCTGGGCCATCCTCATCTCGTCGCTCGGCCTCCTCCTCCACCTGCTCGGCTTCGTCGCGGTCTGGGTCCGATGATCCGCGGACTCTGCCCCTTCTGCGCCGCCTCCTTCGAGCGCGGCATCGCGACCGCGTTCATCACCTGCGACGCGTGCGGCAAGACTTTCGCCGCCGCCGGTCCGGTCCCGGCGCCCCCGCCGCTGGAGCTGGAGCCGGCCGAGGCGCATGAGGAGCCCCCGATGGCGACCGAGGCCGCGCCGGCCGAAGGCCCCTGGGGTCGCCCGCTCAA
>JABWAY010000152.1 GCA_013360825.1 Candidatus Brocadiia bacterium
TGGCGCTCGCCGTCGCCGCCGGCGCGCCCGCCTTCGGCTTCTCCCTCGCGCGCTGGACCGACGCCGCCTTCCCGTACTGGGATTCGCTCATCACGGTCCTCTCCCTCGCCGCGCAGACCGCGCTGTCCCGCAAGTGGCTCGATGCCTGGGTGCTCTGGATCGCCGTCGACGCCATCGCCATCCCGGTCTACGCCGCGCGGGGCCTCTGGTTCGCCGCCGCGCTCTACGCCGTCTTCCTCGTCATGGCCGTCGGGGGGCTGGGAACCTGGTGGAAAGCGCTTCACACGGCCTGATCCTCGGGAAATTCCTCCCGCCGCATCTCGGCCACCTCCGGCTCGTGCGGGCGGCGATGGAGACGGTCCGGCGCGTCACGATCGTCATCGGGGCGCTGCCGACGGAGCCGATTCCCGGGCGGCTGCGGCTGGAATGGATGCGGGAGCTCTGTCCGGGGGCGCGGGTGGAGCTCCTGGACGAGCCGATGCCCCGGGAGCCGCGGGACCACCCGGAGTTCTGGGAGCTTTGGACGCGGGCGCTTCGCAGGTTCGTCCCGTCCGGCCTGACGCACGTGTTCACGAGCGAGGACTACGGCGACGAGCTGGCCGCGCGGCTCGGCGCCCGGCATGTCTGCGTCGACCGGGCCCGCGCGGACGTGCCGGTTTCGGGGACGGCGATCCGGAAGGACCCGTGGGGGCTCGGGCGGTATCTCCCGGCGGTGGTGAGGGCGCATTTCGTGAAGCGCGTGGTGCTGACGGGGGCGGAGTCGACGGGGAAGTCGACGCTGGCGCGGCAGCTGGCGGAGCGGTTCTCGACGGAGTGGGTTCCGGAATTCGCGCGGGGGTATCTGGAGGCGCGGGGGAGGTTCGTGCAGGAGGGGGATCTGGGGCCGATCGCGGCCGGGCAGATTGCGGCGGAGAACGAGGCGGCGCGGCGGGCGAACCGGGTGTTGTTCGTCGACACGGACCTGCACGCGACGGTGATCTACGGGATTCACTATCTGGGGCGCTGTCCGTCGTGGATCGCCCGCCTGGCGCGCCGGCGGACGGCCGACCTGCGGCTGCTCTGCGCCCCCGACATTCCCTTCGAGCCCGACTGGCAGCGGCCGGCGCCGCACCGGAGGGAGTTTTTCCACGCGTGGTTCCGTGGGAGGCTGGAGGCGGACGGGTGCGCGTACACGGAGGTCCGGGGGGTCGGGGCGGGGCGGCTGGACGGGGCGGCCGCGGAAGTCGCCGCCCGGTTCGCTATCGACGACCCCGGTTCTCCCAGACCTGGATCCCGTTCGCCCGCCGGCCGCTGACGCCGAAGAGGAGGCGGCCGGTGACGAGGTCGGGGTCGCCGTCGCCGTCGAGGTCCCCGGCGGCCACGGAGATCATGTGGTCCGGGGCGCCGTCGACGTCGTGGCGGGTGAAGCCCATGCTGCCGTCGTTCTCGTACCAGAGGAGTCCGCGCGCGCCGGGGGCCTCCCAGTCTCCGAACATCACGGCGACGGCGACGTCGAGGTCTCCGTCGCGGTCCAGGTCGGCGGCCGTGGCGCGGTAGGCGCCGTAGCAGCGGCCGATTTCGCGCCATGCGAATTCGAGCCCGCCGAGGTTCTCCAGCCACTGGACGCCGTGGTACGGCTTCGACATCCCTGTGGGGTCGTCCAGCGAGTCGCCGTTCGAAAACAGGCAGTCGAGGTCGCCGTCGCCGTCGAGGTCGACCATCTCCAGTCCCGAGCATCCGTAGAGCGGGTTTCCCGCGGACCAGAGTTTTCGCGTCTCGAATCCCCGGGCTCCGTTCCGGTAGAACACGATCTCCTCGTTCTCCTGCGCCAGGATCGCCACGATGTCGAGCCGGCCGTCGCCGTCGAGGTCGACGACGGGGACATGGATCGCGCCGGGGCGCTCGTCGAGCCGGATCAGTTCGTACCCGGTTCCGTCGTTCCGGAGCCACCCGACGAACCCGGTCATCCGCCAGCCGAAGCAGGCGACGGCCCAGTCCAGGTCCCCGTCCCCGTCCAGGTCGGCCGGCTGGATGTCGGCCAGCCTCGGGACGTCCCGGAGGATGTCGCTCCGCCGCCACGTCCCCGGGCCGTCGTTGTACAGGATCGTCGCATACCCCGCCGCGTCGTCGGTCGGGATCAGGCTCCCGACCCCCGCCACCGCCACATCCAGGTCGCCGTCCCCGTCCGCGTCCACCACGGCGGTATGACCCGCACTCGGCAGAATCGCCAGGATCTCCTCCTTCCAGCCCTCCGCGGACTTCCGGAGCCACACGACAGTCTGCGCCTGGGCATCGCAGGCCAGGATGTCGGGGACGCCGTCGCGGTCGAGATCGACGACCGCGACGTTCGTGATCCGCGGATCCGCATCCCGGGCCCGCCCCGCCGACGCCGCGTTCCACGCGACAGGGTCCGCGACCGGGCCGTCCGGGAGCGGGAGGAACCCGGTCGGGCTGTGCTCGTAGTAGAACGCCGCCGCCGCTTCCATCTCCTCCCGCCCCAGCGGCGCCCGCCGGCGCAGGACCGCCAGGCGCATCATGTCCTCGATCACCGGCCTCCAGCGTCCCCGGGGGAGGATCGTCGGCGAGGGGACCGCGTGGCAGGAGCCGCAGGTGCTCTGAAGTGACGCGGGAGCGAGCGCGAGGAGGCGTTCGGAGCCGTCTCCGAAGCGCCAGCCTGTGGTGCGGCGGTCTTCGCCGGGCGGGGGATGCGGGACGACGGGAGGGTCTTCTTCCGGCGGCGGATGTCCCGGCGTTCCTCCGTCCGTGGAGACCTGCTGCGGCCTCGGTTTCGGCGGCGCCGCGCGGCGCTCCGCCCGCGCCCCCCAGAGGGCGATGCCGAGTCCTGCCGCCATCAGCACCGAGAGCGCCGCCACCGCCCGCATGCGCGCACTCATCGGCCGTGCGCCAGGCGGTCCACCAGAGGGTCCGCAAACCCGGCGTCCCGCATCCGGTTCTGGGCCCCCCCCACGTCGTAGGCCACCCGGCGGAATTCCAGCACGTCCTCCCCCGAGTCGTAGAGCGCCCACGCCGCCTTCGCGCACCGGTCCCGCGGCTGCCCCACGCTCCCGGGGTTCACCAGGTACGTCTTCGAGTCCGCCAGCTGGATCACCTGCACGTCCGGCTTCTCCTCGAACTTCGACTCCACCGCCGTCGCCGTCGCCAGCGCCGGGATGTGCGTGTGCCCGAAAAAGCAGACATGCACTTCCGGCATCGTCATCCGGAGGAACAGCACGCTCTCCTGCACCGCCTCCCAGGTCAGCAGGTACTCGTCCTCGTTCCGCGGCGACCCGTGCACGAACAGCAGGCCGTCCTCCGTCGCGATCTGGAGCGGCATCCGTTTCATCTCTTCCAGCTGCGCAGGCTTCATCCGTTTCGCCGAGTAGTCGATCGTGAAGCGTTTGTCGTCGCGGCTGACGGAGGCCATGGAGGTGACGCCGGTGACGTAGCGTTCGTGGTTCCCGACGATCCCGCGCGCGCCGGCGTCGCGGACGAGGTCCCAGCACTCGACCGGGCTGGCGCCGTAGCCCACGATGTCGCCGAGGTGGACGATCCGGTCCGGCTTCGCCGCCCGGACCTGCGCCAGGACCGCCTCGAGCGCTTCGAGGTTGCCGTGCACGTCGCCGAGGATCGCGTATTTCAACGGAGGCGGTCCGTGAAGGCGCCGCCGAAGCCCATCTTGTCGCGGAGGGCGCTGTTCCAGGAGAGGGACCCGGATTCGACGAGGCGGAACGGTTTCGGGGCGCGGCGGATGGTCAGGGTATCGCCCTCTTCGATGGGGAGGACTTCCTGGCCGTCGACGGTGAGCATGACGTCGCCGTTCTTCTTCGCGAGCCGGATCCGGACGGCGCGGTCGGCGGGGAGGACCATGGGGCGGATCGCGAGGGCGTGGGGGCAGACGGGGGTGACCAGGATCGCCTCGATTTCGGGGTGGACGATCGGCCCGCCGGCGGACAGGGAGTGGGCGGTGGAGCCGGAGGGGGTGGCGAGGATCAGGCCGTCGCCGCTGACGAGCGTGAGCGGGTCGTCGCCGACCGTGAGGGCGAGGTGGACCATCCGGGACACCGACCCGCGCGCGATCACCGCGTCGTTGAGCGCCAGGGCGCTTCGCGTCGCCCCGTCGCGGCCGCGGATGGAGACCTCGATCATCATGCGGTCGCTGGTGCGGAGGGGGCGGCGGAGGAGGCGGCCGAGGGTCTCCCGGAAAGCGTCGAGGGGGACGTCGGCGAGGAATCCGAGGCGGCCGGTGTTCACGCCGAGAACGGGGACGGGGTTCCCTCCGAGCCGGCGCGCGAGGGAGAGGATCGAGCCGTCGCCGCCGAAGATCACGGCGAGGTCGGCCCGGACGCGCGACAGGTCCGCGGTGCCGTCGGTGTCGCGGGTGACGACGTCGAAGCGCCGTGCGAGCCAGGGCGCGTGGAGTGTGAGGGCTGCGGCGCTGCGCTCCTTGCGGGAGTCGCCGACGAGGATCAGGCGATGGGTGCGGGGAGGCATCCGGGGTCAGGATACCGCGCCGGGGCGGTTCCGTCAGGAATCCAGGGGGGAGGGAGGGGGCCGGCGGGCGGTCTCAGGGCGCCCCGGCCCCGGGGGCCCGGGTTCCCTGCGCCATCCGGAGGGCGGACCGCGCGATCCCCGCCGCGTCGAGCCCGAGGACCTCCATCAGCTTCTGGCGCGTCCCGTGCTCGATGAACCGGTCGGGGATGCCGAGCCGGGCGATCCTCCGCGCATCCGCGCCGCACCGCTGCGCCGCCTCCAGGACCGCGGACCCGAATCCCGCCTCGAGGACATGATCCTCGACCGTCAGGACGAACGGCAGGTCCGCCGTGAGCCGGCCGACCATCTCCTCGTCCACCGGCTTCGCGAAACGCGCGTTGACGACGGTGAGTTCGACTCCCTGATCCGCGCACTGCCGGGCCGCGTCCAGCGCCGGGTAGACCATCGCCCCGTAGGCCAGGATCGCCCCGTGCCGGCCCTCGCGCACCGTCTCGGCCTCCCCCGCGCGGATCGGCTTCCCGAAGATCACGGTCTCCCCGTCCGGGACGTTCGCCCGCGGGTACCGGATCGCGACGGGGGAGTCCTGCTGGAGCGCCCATTCCATCATCCGGAACAGCTCATGGCCGTCCTTGGGAGCGGCGACGACCATCCCGGGGAAGCAGCGGAGGTAGGCGATGTCGAACACGCCGTGGTGCGTCGGGCCGTCGTCCCCCGCGATCCCCCCGCGGTCCAGGCAGAACAGCACCGGGTGCCGGTTCAGGCAGACCTCGTGCATGATCTGGTCGAAGGCGCGCTGCAGGAACGTCGAATAAATCGCCGCGATCGGGCGGTTCCCGGCGAGCGCGAGCCCCGAACAGAACGCGACCGCGTGCTGCTCGCAGATCCCGACGTCGTAGTACCGCTCCGGGACCTCCTTCTCGTACTTCGACAGCCCCGTCCCGTCCGGCATCGCGGCGTTCACCGCGATCACCCGACGGTCCTTCCGCGCCAGCTCGATCGCGCACTCGGCGAACACCTGCGTCCACGTCTTCGACGGCCGGGGCGGCTGCGGCGGATCGATCTTGCAGGACTCCGCCGGGGCCGGCGACGGGGTCGCCAGGCGGAGCGTCGGCGCGGAACCGACCTTCGCCGCATGCGCCCGCTGATGGTCCGTCTCCGCCCCCTGGTGCCCGTGCCCCTTCTCCGTCAGCACATGCAGCAGCACCGGCCGGGTGATCGACCGGACCGACTGAAGCGCCTGCTCGACCGCCGGGAGATCGTGTCCGTCCACCGGCCCGAAATACTCGAAGCCCAGCTCCTCGAAGAGGTTCACGCCGCGGATCGTGTGCTTCACCGCGTGCGCCGCGGTCTCGATCGCCTTTTCGACCGGCACGCCGAAGAGCGGCAGCCGCTCCAGCAGCGAACGGATCTCGCTCTTCGCCTCCCGGTACGCCGGGGCGGACCGGATCCTGTCGAGGTAGCGGGAGAGGGCCCCGACGGTCTGGGAAATCGACCACCGGTTGTCGTTGAGGACCACGAGCAGGTTTTTCCGGAGCCACCCGGCGTTGTTCAGTCCTTCGTATGCGACGCCGCTGGTCATGGACCCGTCGCCGACCACCGCGACGACCTTGCGCGTCCGTCCGGCGTGCTGGTCCCCGGCGAGGATCCCGAGCGCGGTCGAGACCGCCGTCCCCGCGTGTCCGAACTTGTAGACGTCGTACGGGCTCTCTTCCGGGCAGGTAAAGCCCGACAGCCCCCCGTACTGCCGGAGCGTCGAGAACCGGTCCCGCCGCCCCGTGATCAGCTTGTGCGGGTAGACCTGGTGCGACACGTCCCAGACGAGGCGGTCGTCGGCGAAATTCCAGGTCCGGTGAAGCGCGAGGGTCAGTTCGACGACGCCGAGGGCCGATCCGAGGTGCCCTCCCGTGCGGTGCGTGACCAGCTCGACCTCATCGCGGATTTCGTGCGCGAGCTGCCGGAGCTGGTCTGCGGTGAGAGGCTTGAGATCCGCGGGGGACTGGATGGTGTCGAGCAGACGCGGCACGGGTCGGATCCCTCCTGGGTGCGGGGTGCTGGGGCGGCCATCGTAACGGGGAAGTCCGGGGAGCGGAAGGGTGCGCGGCAGGCTCCTCCCGGCCGGGCCCCGGCCTGCCCGGACCGGGGCTCCGGGGAGGGCAGCCAGTTCCTTCACCCCGGCGACCGGACCTGCTACGCTCCGTCCCAGTCACCTTCGAGGTCCGGACCCGACCCCTCGCGGTCCGCGCAACGCCCTGAGCGTCTCCGAAAAACTGACGTCCCTGGTGTTCGGCAAGCCCAAGGACCCCACCGATCCCAGGATCTTTCACCGCCTCTCCCTGATCGCGTTCTTCGCCTGGGTCGGGCTCGGCGCGGACGGGCTGTCGTCCTCGGCCTACGGCCCGGAGGAATCGTTCAAGGCCCTCGGGGCCGGCCACGAGTCGCTGGCCCTCTTCCTCGCGCTCGCCACCGCGTTCACGGTCCTCGTGATCTCCATGACCTATTCCAAGGTCATCGAGGTGTTCCCGACGGGGGGCGGCGGCTACCTGGTGAGCACCAAGCTGCTCGGAAGCGGACCGGGGCTGATTTCCGGCGCCTCGCTCGTGGTGGACTACGTCCTGACGGTCGCGATCTCTGTCTCGTCCGCCTCGGACGCGCTGTTCTCCTTTCTGCCGGCGCATCTTGCCCCGTGGAAGATCCACATGGCGATGTCGCTGCTGGTGGGGCTGACGTATCTCAACATCCGCGGGGTGAAGGAATCGACGGTCGTGCTGACGCCGATTTTCGTCACGTTCGTGGTCACGCACGCGATCGTGATCGGGTACGGGATTTTCGCGCACGGGACGGGGATCTCGGGCGTCGCTCAGGACAGCGTGCAGCAGGTGCAGACGGCCCGGGACGCGGGCGTCCTCTGGCCCCTGTTCCTGTCGTTCATGCTCGCCTACACGATGGGCGCCGGAACGTACACGGGGATCGAGGCGGTCGCGAATTCGATGAACGTCCTGCGCGAGCCGAAGGTGGAGACGGGGAAGCGGACGATGGCGTACATGGGGATTTCGCTGGCGGTGACGGCGGGCGGGATCCTGCTCTGTTACCTGCTCTGGAACGTCCACGAGACTCCCGGGAAGACGCTGAATGCGGTGCTGATCCAGAACGTGGCGCAGGACTGGGGCGCCCCGGGCTGGGGAGTCCGGGCGTTCGTGATCGTCACGCTCGTCTCCGAGGCCGCCCTGCTCGTCGCCGCGGCGCAGGCCGGGTTCGTGGGCGGTCCGGCGGTGCTGTCCAACATGTCGCTGGACGGGTGGTTTCCGAAGCGGTTTTCGCACCTGTCCGACCGGCTGGTGACCACGAACGGAGTGGTCCTGATGGCGGGGGCGGCGGCGGTGATCGTGCTCGGGACGAAGGGGTCGGTCACGATGCTGGTGGTCATGTACTCCATCAACGTGTTCATCGACTTCGTGCTGTGCCAGGTGGGGATGCTCGTCCACTGGACGCGGAGCCGCCGGCGCGTGAAGACCTGGGTGCGGAACGTCGTGCTGCACGCGGTGGGGTTCCTGCTGTGCGCGACCATTCTCGGATTCACGATCTCGCAGAAGTTCTTCAAGGGCGGGTACGTCACGATCCTGATCACCACCGGCCTGATCCTGGTCTGCCTCTGGATCAAGTCCCACTACAAGGCGGTCGCGCGCCTGATGCGCCGGCTGGACATGCAGTTCCGCGAGATCCCGGAGGCACAGACCGATCCCGCGCTGGTGAATCCGGGGGACGGGGCCCCGACGGCGGCGCTGTTCGTCGGCTCGTTCGGGGGGTTCGGCATTCACACGTTCTTCGCGATTCACAAGGCCTGGCCCCGCCACTACCAGCGCTTCATCTTTCTGAGTGTCGGCGTCGTGGACACCGCGCGGTTCAAGGGGGTGGAGGAGGTCGAGAATCTTGAGAAGGAGACGGAGAACACGATCCGGAAATACGTCCGGATGGCGCGCGGGCAGGGGTGCTACGCCATCGGGGATTACATGGTCGGCCCGGAACCCGTCGTCAAGATGATGGAGCTGGCGCGGAAGGTGCAGAAGGAGTATCCGAACGTCGTGTTCTTCAGCGGGAAGCTCGTCTTCCCGCAGGAGAACCTGATGACGCGGCTCCTGCACAACCAGACGGCCTACGCGATCCAGCGGGAGATGCAGTTCGAGGGGATGACGATGATCGTGCTGCCGGTGCGGGCGATGTGACGGACGCGGGCCGCGGGGCCGAGGGGCGGTTTGCGTCTCCGGATGTCCCGCGGGCCGGATACACTGGAGGAGGCCTTCAGGGGGCCGATTCGGGAGCCGATTCATGCGCGCGTTTCTGGCCTGCCTGCTTCTCGCGGGTGCGGCGGTCGCGGACCTCGTCACGATGAAGGACGGCCGCGTCCTCGAGGGGGACGTCCTCAGCGACGACGGAACCACCGTCCGCCTCCGGATGCGTCTCGGGACGATCAACATCCGGAAGGACGAGATCGTCTCGATCGAGGAGAAGGCGACTCCCGAGGAGGAATACGAGGAGCGGCTGCGGGGGCTCGACCGGCAGGACGCGAAGGCGCTGCTGGAGCTCGGCGAGTGGCTGCTGACGAAGAAAATGACGAGGCAGGCGATCGATCACCTCATCGAGGCCGATCGCCTCGACCCCGCGGCGGAGGGACCGCGCGCGGCGCTGGGCCGGATCGGCTGGCACAAGGCCGGAGACGAGTGGCAGGACGAAAACACCTGGTATCTCGGAAGAGGGTGGACCCGGTGGGAGGGGCGCTGGATCCACCCGGTCGAGTACTCCTGGAGGCTCTCGCAGCAGGTCCTCAAACTCCTGAACACGCGCGTCGAGGCCACGCGGGTCCGCCGGGGAAATGCGGCGGCGGCGAAACGCCGGCAGGAGGAAACCGTCGGCCGCCTCACCGACCTCGTGGACCGCGGACCGCGACTCCTCAGCAGCGCGGACGCCGAGATCGACCGCCGCGCCGCCGAGGAACGCGCGG
>JABWAY010000153.1 GCA_013360825.1 Candidatus Brocadiia bacterium
CGCCGGCCTGCGGCTCGGCGGCCTGGACTGCGCCGTTCTCGGATTCCGCGTGAGCGACCTCATCGTGTCCAACGCGCACCTCACCGCGCGCACCGCCCGGAACGCCACGGCGCTTCTCGCCCGCCGCGCCGGCGACCCGTCCGCCGCCCTCCATCTCCGCGCCAGGGATTTCACCGTCCGCCACGATTTCATCGGTCCCGGGTACGGAATCCCCACGCCGGCGGGGACGGAAGCGGCGCGGGAGTTCTTTGAGCGGGAAGGGCTGACGGCGGAGCCGACGTACACGGCGAAGGCGCTGGCGGGGCTGAAAGCCGCTGCCCCGGCGCTGCCGGCCGGGACGCGCGTGCTGTTTTGGCTGACATGCAACTCCCGTCCGACGGAGAATCTGCGCCCATGAAGTTCCTGCGCGCGCTGATCGCGGTTCCGATCTGGTTTCTCGTGGGCGGGACGGTGCTCTGGCTGGGAGCGAAGTACTCCGGCATCTTCGCGGGGCTGCTCTGCTCCGCGGCGGTCCTGCTCCCGTTCGCGTATGTCCTGATCAGCACGTTTTATCCCGCCTGGGGGGACACCAAGTGCCCCCGATGCGGGAAGCCGGCGCTGCAGCGTCCCGATCCGAAGGTCGCGCTGGGGGTGCGGTGCACCGCGTGCGGCTTCGAGGACCCCGAGATGTACCGGGCTTACCTGGACGAGATGTAGCGGCTCCTGTCCGCCCGCGGCGCGGCCTACTTCCGCTCGCTGGCCTTCTTCAGCTCCGGCTTCGGCGCCGCCTTCCAGGTCGCCACATCTTCCGCCAGGACTTTCACCGCCGCTTCGAGCTGCCGGTCGATTCCGCGGGCCTGGTCCGCCGGATCCGGCCAGGCGACGACGTCGGGGATCGCGCCGGCGAGTTCCATGTCCTCCCCGGTGTCCCTGCGGAACCACCCGCGGAACGGGAGTCGCAGCATGCCGAGATCCATGATCGCGGTCCCCCCGGTCGAGATCACGCCTCCCGCGGTCGGCACGCCGACCACGCGCCCCCGCTTCAGAACCTGGATCGCATGCGCGAGGATCTCGGCGTTCGAGAAGGAATTCTGGTTGCACAGGACGACGATCGGCCGGTCCCAGGCGGCGTAGACCCGGCGGTCGCCCGGGTAGCCGGGACCGCCGCCGCGCGGGACGGTCACCGCGTGGGTCGGCTGGCAGAGAATCGTCAGGAGATGGTCGGCCGTGAATCCGCCGCCGTTCTCCCGGACGTCGATCACGAGGCCGTCCTTCCCCGCGCCCGCGGCGTACAGCTGCCGCTCGAATTCATCGAAGCTCGTCCAGTCCATCCCCCGGATGTGGATGTACCCGGCCGTCCCCCCGGAAAGCCGCTCGACGTTTTCGCGGTTGGAGCGGAGCCAGTTCGCGTACAGGACGTCGCCGGCGTCTCCCCACGTCCCGGCCCGCACCCGGACCTCCCGGAGCCGTGTCGTCCGCGAAGGCCGCCGGGACAACAGACCGGAGTCGGCTACGGTCAGCACGATCTCGCTCCGCGGCGGACCCGCGAGAAGGGCGTCCAGGTCGTCTCCCGGGCCGACATCCCGCCCGTTGATCCGGAGCACCCGGTCCCCCGCGCGCAGCCGGACCGCCGCCCTGTCCGCAGGACCTTCCCGGACCACGGCCGCGACCCGCAGCCCCCGCTCCTCATCCCGCGACGCCCACCGGATCCCGAGCCACGGCGTCTCCTCCGCCCATCCATCCGCAGGATTCCAGCGGCGGCCTGAAGCGAAGAACCCGAGGTGCGAACCGTTCAGTTCGCCCAGCATCAGGTTCACGATCGCCGAGAACGCCCCGGCATCCGCCGCGCGAGCCGCCGCGTCTTCGTACTTCGCCCGGATCGCGTCCCAGTCCCGGTTGTTCAGCCTGCCGTCGTAGTACGTGTCCCGCATCAGCCTCCAGGCCTGCACGAAGGCCGCACGCTGGCGCGCCGCGACCTGGATCGTCTGGCGCGCGGAGAACGGGAAGGCCTTCCACGCGCCCTTTGAAAACGTCCCGGGGACTCCGTCCGCCACCCCGACGATCTGGTCCCCCTCCGCAAGCCACTGCGCCCGATCGATCACCTTCGCCACGATGAGCTTCGGTTCCCCCGACTCCGGGAAGTCGATCGCCCAGGTCCCCTGCTGGCCCTTCACCGCCGCCGCAAACCCGAGCCGGGTCGAATCCGGTTTCCAGAACAGACCGCGCTCCCCCTTGCCGTCCACGGGGATCCGGCGGACGCGCTCGTGGAGTCCCTCAAAGTCGATCCGGACCGGCTCGACCGCCCCTGCGCCATCCGGCTTCTTCTTCGGCGGCTCTCCGTCCTTCCGCACCTCTTTCATCCGCCGGACCGCCTCGTCCAGCGTCCGGTCCCGCTTCTCCCGCTCGTCGTCCTCCCGCCGGAGCCAGACGGTGAACAGATCGGTCTCTCCCTCGCGCCGGTCCCCGCGGAACGCCAGCACCCGGCCGTCGGGGGACCAGACCGGGTTGCTTTCGGAGTACGGGTGGCGGGAGACGTTGACCGCCGGAGCCGACCCGTCCGCGGGAACGATCCAGATGTCGCTGTTGAAATCCGTGTCCTCGACCGCGTACGCGATCCAGCGCGAGTCGGGGGACCAGGCGTATTCGGGCGGGTTCCAGGAGGAGAGCAGCCGCTTCGCGTCCTTCCCCGCCGTCGTGGCCGTCCAGAGGTCGCCCAGCCCCCGGATCCATGCGATGCGTTTCCCGTCCGGGGAGGGAATGGGCCGGCCGTCTGCCCCGGCGTCTGCGGTGAGGGCGGTGTGGAGGAAGCGCTCATTGCGCCACCAGTAGAGCGACGTGTCGGCGCGCTCGACGCGCCACAGGTCGGGCTGGCCGCCGCGCTCGCTGACGCAGTAGAGGGCGGACCCGTCGGGGGCGAAGACGACGCCGCGCTCTTCTTCCGCGGTCGCGGTGACCTGGCGGGGTTCCCGGAGGATGGTGTCCATGACCCAGATATCGCCGCCGGCGACGAAGGCGACCTCGAGCCCGTCCGCCGAGAAGGAGGCCGTCGAGACCTTGTCCAGGGTGGCGCGTTCGACGGGGGGACGCGCGTCGTCCGCGCGGACGGTGATCTCGATTCTCCTGGGCTCCCCCCCTGCCGCCGGATCAACCCTGTAGAGATCGAAGTCACGGCGGAAGACCAGCGTCCGCCCGTCGCGGGAGAGGCAGGGGTAGACGTCGGCACCTGCGGCCGCGGGGGTCACGACGGGCCGGGATTGCGCGGGCGCCTCGCCGACCGGGACCTCGCGGATTGCGAACCGACCTCCCTCGGCGCCCGCGTAGTACACCGCCCGCCCGTCGGGTCTCCAGAGCGGCCAGCGCGACTCCGTCGGCAGCGCGACCAGCGACCGGAACCCGTCGTCCGGACTCCAGGTCCACACCTGCCCGGCCTCCGACCCGCGGTAACCCTGCCGCCACCACTGGGTCCCCTCCCGGACGAACACGATCCGGCGGCCGTCCGGAGCGATCCGAGCCTCCCCGCCGTACGCGTCGAACAGGAGTTCCGCCCTCCCCCCGAGCCGCGGGACCCGGAAGAGCCGCCGATTGTCCGGCCAGCCGGTGTCGGTCGTCGTCCGCGCCAGCAGCCAGCTTCCGTCCGGCGACCAGTCCATCAGCGACCAGCCCGTCGTCCGCACCGTGAGCCGGATCGGCTCACCCCCCTCCGCCGGGATCACATGAACCTGCTTCGTTCCGCTCCGGTCACTCGTGAACGCGATCTCCGTTCCGTCCGGAGACCAGCACGGCTCGCCGTCGTCTCCCGGATGCGTCGTGAGCCGGCGCGCCGTTCCGCCGCCGGAATCCACCACCCACAGGTCGTCCCGCCAGGAGAACGCCAGCCGCCTGCCGTCGGCCGAAAGCGCGGGGCGTTCCGCCATCTCGACCCGGACTCCCTGGGCGCAGGCGGCGGTAGCGGAGAGAAGCGCCGCCGCCAGCACCGCCGCAGCCGGGCGCATTCCGCTCAGCGCCGCCAGCTCGGAAAGTTGTCCCCCGGCACATCGTCCGCGAAAACCCATCCGGTGCGGGGATAGGTCAGGTGGAACTGCGGGTCGCCGGTGGTCGCCTTCAGCACGATGAAATGGTGGATCAGGTCGGAGACCAGAAGCGAGAGCCCGATCCGCAGGAGCCACGCTGTTTCCACGCCGGGGGGGAGGAGAGGAATGGCCGCGGCCGCGACCGCGCCGATGTACCCGTGGTGAATGCGCAGCCGAAGCGTGAACGGCGCGAGAAACGCCGTGTCGCGCGTCGACTGAAGCCCGAGCCCCCACCGAAACAGGCAGGTCACGGCCTCGAACACGGCCGTCAGCCCCAGCACCCATGCCAGCATCGTCGTGTCGATCCGTGCCTCCCGGTTCAGGGCCGTCCCGGCCGCAGGAATGCGCGATTGTGCCACGCCGGACATCCCCGGCGACGAAAAGTTCGTTCCTTTCTGAATTCCGCGGGCGCCCCCTATTCCGCTGCCGGCTTCGCCGAGTGCGCCACGACCTCCCATGTCTCCAGCACGTTCGTGACATTCATCCGGCCGTGAGGCGAGGCGCCTGCGCCGTCCTTCGCCCGCGCATGCCCCTTTTCGAAGGCATGGCTCTTCGTCCACCCCTCGAAGTCCTCCCGCGACGTCCAGGTCGTCATCGAGATCAGTTTCCGGGGGTTCTCCGACTGCTTCAGAAAGCTGAAGGAGACGAACCCCGGCGCTTTGTCCACGAGCCCCGCGCGCTTCTGGAACATCCCCTCCAGCGCCGCGGCGCTGGCGTCGTCCTCGCAGGTGAACACGTTCATGGCGACGAACATGCGGCCTCTATTTGCTGTGGAAAATCTCGCGTCCGATGATGACCCGCTGGATCTGGCTTGTCCCCTCGTAGATCTGGAAGATCTTCGCGTCGCGCATCAGCTTCTCGACGGGGTACTCCCGGCTGTAGCCGTACCCGCCGAAGACCTGCACGGCATCCGTCGTCACCTTCATCGCGGTGTCGGCCGCGAAGACCTTCGCGAACGCCGCCTGTTTCGAGTTCCGGATCCCCTGGTCCATCATCGACGCCGCCTGCCAGACCAGGAGCCGCGAGGCGTCGATGCTGACCGCCATGTCGGCGATCATGAACGACACCGCCTGGAGTTCGCTGATCGGTTTGCCGAAGGCCCGCCGCTCGCTCGCAAAACGGATCGACTCTTCCATGGCCCTCCGGGCGCATCCGACGGCGATCGCCGAGATGGCGGGCCGGGAGTGATCGAAGACGTGCATCGCGATCTTGAAACCGTCGCCTTCGTTCCCCAGGAGATGGGTCTTCGGGATGCGGACATCCTCGAAGCTCATCGAACAGGTGTCGCTCGCGCGCTGCCCCATCTTGTCTTCCTTCTTCCCGACACGGACCCCGTCCCAGGCGCGCTCGACCAGGAAGCAGCTCATGCCGCCGTACCGCACGGACTTGTCGGTGTAGGCGAACACGCAGTAGAAATCGGCGACGCTGCCGTTCGTGATGAACTGCTTCGAGCCGTTGAGCACATAGCCGTCCCCGTCCTTCTTCGCGAAGGACTGGATCCCGGCCACGTCGCTCCCCGCCTCAGGCTCGGTCAGCGCGTAGGCGCCTTTCCACCCTTCGTTGATCTTCGGCAGGTACTTCTTCTTGATCTCCGGGGATCCGCCCAGAACGATCGGCCAGTTGCTGAGATTGTTGACCTCCATCGACGCGGCGATGCCGGGGCATGCGGCGCCGAGTTCCTCGTTGATCAGGCACTCGTCCATCAGGGTCATCCCGGTGCCGCCGTATTCCACGGGGATGTTGACGTTGAGCAGGCCGAGGTCGAGGGCCTTCTTGAAGACATCGTGCGGGAACTCATGAGACTCGTCGTGTCGGGCGGCGATCGGGCGGATTTCCGCATTGCCGAATTTCCTCGCCAGATCGACGAGGGCCTTCTGTTCTTCCGTGAGCCTGAAGTCAACCATGGTGTCTGGGGAACTCCCCGAAGATGCGATGCCCCGGATTTTAGCAGTGGGCCGCCGGGATGACTAGGGAAGCAGATCCTGCCAGCCCGCCGGGTCCCCGGCGGCGATGCGGGCGTGCCCTCTCAGACGCCGGATCGGCATCGACGGCTCGAGGCGCCACGCGCGTTCGAGCTCCCGGACGGCGCCCGCCGCGTCCCCCCCGGCCATCAGAGCCTCGGCCAGGACCAGCCGGCCGGCGACCATCCCCGGCGCCAGGTCGACCAGCTCCCGCGCCCTCTCCGCCCCGGCCCCCGCCCGCCCGGATCCAAGGAGAACACGCACCAGCGCCAGGTGAGCAGGCAGGAATCCGCGATCGAGCCGGACCGCCTCCTCCAGCGGAACAACCCCCTCCGCCGCCCCGCCGGTCTTCGCGGCGATCCTCCCCGCAATCCAGGCCGATTCCACAGTCGTCTCCTTCACCCGCGCCAGCGACTCCCGCGCCTCCGCCAGCCGCCCCTGCGCCAGCCTCAGCGCCGCCAGCTCCGTGTGAACCAGCTGGTCCCCCTCCTTCTCCGCTCCCATCAGCGGCTGGACCTCCTGAAGCCGCCCGCTCTCGATCATCGACAGAATCCTCAGGTGCCGCCCTCTCCGCGTCTCCACCCAGCGGTGCGCGGCACCGTTCAGAATCCCGACCGCCGCCCCCGGCGCCCCCTGGCGCCAGAGAATCTCTCCCCGCAGCTCGTGGGCCATCGGCTCCTCCGGCCACCGCGCCAGCAGCCGGGTGCTCAGCGCCGAGGCCACCGCACCCTGCACCGGATCGGCCATCGCCGCGCGCGTCTCCTCAAGGTCGCGCCGGAACGCCTCGCGCGACCAGTCCCCCGCCCCCCCGTCCAGATCCTCCGGCGGCCTCGCCGCGATCGCCCGCACGACGCGCGAAAGCCCCTCGTGCGCCCGCTCGTTCCCCGGGTCGTCCCGCAATATCGATTCGTACAGCACCTTCGCGCTCGGCAGCAGCCCCGGACTCTTCGCCGCCTTCTCCTCGAGCTCCGCCGCCTGCTCCAGATCCCTCTCGATCGTCTGCAGCTCCGCAATGTTCCGCCAGACGAAGATCCCGAGAAGCGCCGACGGCAGGAGGATCGCGGCGGCGAGCGCGGCGGCCAGGGCCGGGTTCCGCTCCACCTTCCGGCGCGTGCGCCCCCAGAGCCCGATCGGCCGCGCCTGGATCGGCTCCCCCGACATGTACCGCCCCAGATCCAGCGCCAGCTCCCGCGCGTCCGCGTACCGCCGAGGCGGGTCCTTCTCCAGACACTTCATCACGATCGTCTCAAGATCCTCGTGCACCTTCGGCGATGACTTCCGCACCGGCTCCGGCTCGGAATGAATCGTCGCGTAGACGCTCGCCGCAGCCTGGTCCGCGTCAAACGGCAGCTTCCCCGTCAGCATCTCGTACAGGATCACGCCGACCGCGAACACGTCCGCAGGCGGCCCCACGATCTCCTGCAGCCCGAGCGCCTGCTCCGGCGCCATGTACGACGGGGTCCCGAAGACATCCCCGGCGATCGTCAGCCGCGTCACCACCGTCCGGTCCACCGCAAGCCCGAAATCCACCACCTTCGCCTGCCCCCCCTTCGGCGTCGGGATCACCAGCACGTTCTCCGGCTTCATGTCCCGGTGCGTGATCCCCGCTTCGTGCGCCGACCCCAGCCCCTCCGCCGCCTGCCGCACCAGTTCCACCCGCCGCCTCAACTCCGGCCCCGTCGCCCGCGTCTGGATCCGGCTCCGCAGCGTCTCGCCGGGGACGTACTCGAGCGCGATGAACACCGTGTCCGCCTCCGCGCCGACCTCGTACACCTGCACGATGTTCGGGTGCGCCAGCCGGGCCGCGGCGCGCGCCTCACGGAGGAAGCGTTCCCGGTGGTCGTCGTGGCGCGCGTGCTCCTCGTGGAGCATCTTGATCGCCGCCCACCTCCCCAGGAGGTTGTCCCAGGCCTTCCAGATCGCCCCCATCCCGCCCGATCCGATCCGCTCGATCAGCGTGTACCGCCCGAACGCGCTCCGCGGATCCCGCTGCGCATCCGCCACCTCCGGCGGAACGACGCGCGTGTGGGACGTCGTCACGATCTCGCCCGGGATCTTCGTCGTGGACTTGTGGCTGTGGTCCCGCTTGATCCGCTCCACATCCGACGTCCGCAGCAGCCCGGCGTCGACGAGGGTGTGCAGCAGGCCCGTGGTCCGGCTCGCCGGTTCCGCAATGACCCGGTCGAGCTCCACGGTCGACAGGAGGCCCTCTTCAACGGCGATTCGGGCGATCTCGGAGTCTTTCATCGGCGCGGGGGAAAGGGTATCGCGAAAGCGGGGTTGGAGGGAAGAACGATGCAGTCGGGGTTTCGCCGGCCCGGGCGCTGGCGCGGCGGCGGATCTCCCCATACACTGCCCGGATGCCCACGGCACGCGATCTGGCCGCCTGGATTCAGGCGGAGCTCGTCGGAGACCCGGACGTGGAAGTCCGCGACGTCGGCTCGATCGACGCCGCGCGCCCCGGGGACGCGGTCTTCGCCCTCGACGCGAAATTCCTGACGGCCGCGGAACAGACGCCCTGCGCCGTCGTCGTCACGCCCCGGACGCTCACCAGCACGCAGAAAACGCTTCTGCGCGTCGACGACCCCCGGCTCTCCTTCCCGGAGCTGGTGGACCGGCTGCGGCCGCAGGAGCGGCCGGCGCCGGGGATCCACGCGACCGCCGCGGTCTCGCGGGATGCGCAGCTCTCGACGACGGTGAGCATCGGGGCGCACGCGGTCATCGAGTCCGGGGCGCAGATCGGGGAACGCGCCGTCGTCGGCCCGGGGTGCATCGTCGGATCGGATGCGCGGATCGGCGACGACACCACGCTGGTCGCGTCCGTGACCGTCTACCACGGCTGCCGGATCGGAGCCCGCTGCCTGCTCCATGCCGGAGTCGTCGTCGGGTCCGACGGATTCGGTTTCGCGGCGGACGCGAAGGGACGCCACCGGAAGATCCGGCAGGTGGGGATCGCGGTGATCGGGGACGACGTGGAGATCGGCGCGAACTCCGCGATCGACCGGGCGACCTTCGGCGAAACGGTGGTCGGCGACGGCACGAAGATCGACAACCTCGTGCACATCGGCCATAACGTCAGGATCGGGAAGCACGTGATCGTGTGCGCGGGGGTCGGCATCTCCGGCTCCTGCGAGATCGGGGATCACGCCGTCCTGCTGGGCCAGGCCGGGATGAAGGATCATCTCAAGGTCGGGCGCGGCGCGATCGTCATGCCCCAGTCCGGGCTCCGGGAAGACGTCCCCGACGGCGCCCATGTCTTCGGCTCCCCCGCCCGCACCCGCATGGAACGCGAACGCGTCTGGGTCGCGGAGGGGAAACTGCCGGAACTTCTCAAGCGGGTCGCGGCGATCGAGAAGAAACTGCAGGGCCCGGGGTGACCGCCGGGCCGGACCGGCCGCTCAGGCCCCCGGCTTCGCCCCCGTCTGCGCCGCCCGCGCGGCCT
>JABWAY010000154.1 GCA_013360825.1 Candidatus Brocadiia bacterium
CTGCGCGCCGCCGCCGCGGACCCGGCCCGGGGCTCCCTCCTGACCGTCCTCCGCGCCGTCGGCCTGAACGGCCAGCGCGTCTACGCGGCCGACGTCCGGAGCCGGACCTACCTCCGGGATCTCGACGTGCAGATCGCCACCTCCGCGGTGCAGGTCGACCCGGTGACCGGGAAAATCGAAGAGGGCGCGGTCCTCGACATCCGCCCCCGGCTCGCCCCGGACGCCTCCCACGCCCTCATCGAAACACGCTTCCATATGTCCCGACTCACCGCCCTGGAAACGTTCGAGCCCGGCGGGGCGGCCCAGGGGCGCCTGCAGCTCCCGGTCCGGGACAACCTCGTCGCCGGAACCACCGTCGGCTGCCCGATCGGGCGGACCCTCCTCCTCTGCGCGGGCACGGCCGGAGCGGATGGGCAGGTCACCGCCGTCCTCCTCCGCCCCTCCCTGTCCGCCGACGGCGCGGGCGGGGCGGTGAAGTCGACCGAGAAGCGCGAGATGCGGTTCTTCGACGTCGCGAACCTCACGCAGCAGGTCCCGGATTTCTCTTCCGGTTTTCGGCTGCTGTCGCAGAAGTTCCAGAGCGGGGACGGGCCGGGCCTGACCTTCTCCTCGCCGGAGCTGGTGGGGTCCACGGTGGAGCCGGAGGACCTCGAGAACTGGATCCGCTCGAACGTCGAGCCCCGGTCGTGGAAGAACTCCCGCAACCGGATCGAGATGTGGGGAACGCACTTTGCCGTCGTCCAGACCCCCGAGGTGCTGGACCAGATCGCGGCGTTCCTGGCGGCGGCGGTTCCGAACCGCTCGCGGATGGTGTCGGTCGAGTCCGCCCTCGTCGCCTTCGACGAGGCCGGCTGGCTCGCCCGGAGGGCCTCGCTCTCCGGCGCGAATCCGGCCGAGGCGGACGTGGCCGCCGTCCTCGACGCGGCGCGCCGGGGGGACGGTTGCCGGATCGTCGGCGGCACGCAGGTGGCGGCGATGAACGGCGAGCGCGTCCACTGCTGGAACGGGATGGACCGGGACTTCGTCCTCGACGTGGACTCCGAGGTGACCGAGTCCGCCTCGGCCTCCGACCCCGTGGTCGGCGGAATCGACGGCGGTTTCTCGCTCGAGGTCCGGCCCACCATGGCCGGGGATCAGCGGACGATCCGCCTGGAACTCAGGCCGGTCTGGCAGGACGTCTCCCCGCCCGAGATGCTCGACCCGCAGGCCGACGGCATCGCGCCGTTCCAGCGCCTGCGCACCGCGGAATTCCGCTTCGACGGACTTCAGTTCGTCGGCGAAAACACCTGGACCCTCGCCGGCACCGCTTCCCGAAACTCCGACGGCCGCCGCGAGGTCATGGTCCTCCTCGTGCGCGCCCGCTCGATGGAGGTGAAATAAGATGCGCACCCTGACGCTGTTCCTGCTGGCCGCGGCGCTCGTGTCCGCGGAGACGGCCTCGCAGCAGGCGTATGACGTGTCCGCGCTGACCCGGCCGACCCCGCACTTTGCCGGGACGGATCTGGGGTTCGGCCGGACGTCCGGCGCGACCGGCCAGGACCTGTTCAGCGTCGACGAGGACGCCGTCGGCATCTCCGGGGACGAGCTCGTCTTCCTGATCCGCGAATCGATCGCCCGGGACACCTGGGACGAGGACGGGCATGCGATCGTGTTCGAGAACGGCCTGCTGCACGTGTCTCACGGGCGGACGGTGCACGACCAGGTGAGGGAGACGCTGGCGCACCTGAGGTCGAAGCTGATCCGGACGGTCGTCGTGGAAGCCGACGTGGTGCTGCTGGCTCCCGGCGTCCTGGACGGCGAGGCCGGCGGCCTGCTCGGGCCGGAGCGTGCCCGGGCGGTCGACGCCGCGCTGGCCGACGCGACCCGCGGGCGGCTGGTGGCCACCCTGCGCGCCGTGGGGCTGGAACGGCAGCGGGTCCACGTCGGAGCGGGAAACTCGCGCTCGCTGGCCGTCGACTCGGACATCTACATCGCCAACAGGCAGGCGATCTCGGACCCGATCGTCGGCGTCGAGATCGACGGCACGACCCTGGACGTCCAGTCCGTCCTCATGCCGGACGGGAAGTCCGCGATGCTCACCGTCCGCTTCTCGTCGTCCGACCTGACCGCCGTCGAGACGTTCGAGACGGGGGAGAAGATCACGGGGAATCTGGAACTCCCGCGCGCCGCCCGCGCGCAGGTCCGCACGACGGTCGTCGTCCCGCTGGACCGGCCTTTCCTCCTCACCTCGGGAACCTGGCCGGCGGCCGGGAAGCCCGGATGGACGGCGGCGGTGATCCTCCGGGCGGGTGTCCGGAAGGACGTCGAGATCGCGGAGCCGAAATTCTCCGGACCCCTCGCCGCCCGGCTCGTGTCCACGCGGGCGCTGACCACGGCCCAGGTCGACTTTGCCGGCCCACGGCTCGGATTGCCGGAGATCGAGCAGGACGGGACCGCGGTCGGCGCGACGTTCGTGCTGGACGAAGCGGACGAGGGGGTTCATCTGGACCATGATCTGCTCATCGAGATGATCCGGGCGAACGTGGCGCCGGAGTCCTGGGGGCGGGACGGCGTGTCGATCGAGGGGTCGATCGGCGGCGACGTGATCGTCGTCCAGACGCCGGAGGTCCTGGCCCAGGTCGAGGCGTTCATCGCGAGGCTCTCCGCGTCCAGGGCCGGATCGATCACCGTGGAGACCTGGGTCCTGGCGCTGTCCGACGAAGGGTGGGCGCGCCACCGGGCCGGGCTCTCCGGGACCGAGATCCCGAAGGAGACATGGGACCAGCTGCAGGCGGATGCCGCGAAGAACGCCGGCGTCCGGATCGCGGGATCCGTCCGCGGGAACGGCCTGAACGGCATCCGCTGGCATGCGGCGCGCGGCGAGACCCGGGCGTTCGTCGTCGACTACGACGCCCAGGTCGCGATCGGAATGGGAGCGATGGACCCGGTCGTCGGGACGCTCGCCGAGGGAGTCTCGATGGACGTGCGGGCGCTTCTCGCCGGCGACGGAAAGCAGGTCCGCCTGGACCTGCGGCCGTCGATCGCCCTCGGGTCCCCGCTCACGGTGTTCGAGGTGAAGCCGGGAGGGGCGAAGATCCAGCAGGCCTCCGTCGTGGACATCGGGATGGAGTCGCAGATGATGGTGACCGCGGGGCAGATCACGCTGGCCGGGATGTCGCGGCGTGAGGACGGGGACCGGAAGGAGATGCTGGTTCTCCTGGTGCGGGCCCGGCTGCTCGGCGAGTAGGGCGCGCAGACGCGGGGAGGCCGGGATCCGTCCCGGTCTCCCCGTTACTCCAGGATCCGCGCGGCCTCGGCGGCGGCGTCCGTCCCGGGGGCCCAGAGAACGATCTCCCGAAGCGCCGGTTCCGGATCGTCCAGCCGGCGGGCAACCGCGAGCCCCAGCTCGGCCGCCCGCTCGAGCAGCCGCCCCTCCCCCGCCCACCGGAGCGCGAGCGAGACCGCCGACCAGCTCCGCGGAAGATCCCCGCGCCGGAATTCCGCGATCGCGAGGTTGAACGCCACATCCGGTTCCGGCCGGAGGCGAAGCGAGGTCCGGAGCACCTCCGCGGCGCGGTCCCATTCCCCGGTCTCGAGGAGCGCCACCCCCCAGGACGCGTGCAGGTCCGCGTCGTCCGGCGCCTCCTCAGCGGCAGCCTCAAGGAGCCGTGCCGCTTTCTCCGGATTGCCCGCATGCAGTGCCCGCAGGCCCTCCGTGGCGTCCGCGGCCGCCATTCCTGTCAGGAGCAGGTAGAGGAGCGAGATTCTCACACTCCGTTATCGTCCCTCCCTCCCCTCCGCCTTTCCCTTTTCCCTTTGCTGTTTTCCGTTTTCCGTTTCCGTCCTCTGTTTTACCCCCCCCATTTTCCGTCCCCTTTCCCTCCTCCCCCCGTAAACTCCCCCTCCTATGCGCTCCCTCCCCCTTGAAGCCTTCTGCTCCCAGCTCGCCGCTCGCACCCCCACCCCCGGCGGCGGCTCCGTCGCCGCCCTCTCCGGCGCCCTCGCCTGCTCCCTCGGCGCCATGGTCGCCCGCTTCTCCAAGGACGACCCCTCCGCCGCCACCTGGGACATCACCCGCGACCGCTTCCTCGACCTCATCCTCGAGGATTCCCAGGCCTACGACGGCGTCTCCGCCGTCTTCAAAATCCCCAAGGACGACCCCGCCCGCCCGGGACGGATGCAGGAAGCGCTTCTCCGCGCCGCGCAGCCCCCCGCCGAGGGGCTCCGCCGGATCGCGGAATTCGTCGGGCAGCTCGCGGAGTTCGCGCCGAAGGCGAAAGGCTCCGTCGCCAGCGACCTGTCCGTGGCGGCGTTCCAGAGCGAGGCAGCCGCGCGCGGGTTCCTGCTGAACGTGAAGGCGAACACCGGGTCGCTCAAGGACAGGGAGGCGGCGGGGCGGCTGGAGGCGGAGGCCGGGGCGCTGCTCGAGAAGGTCCTCGACGGCGTGCGCCGCGTGAGGGAGGCAGCCCATGGGTCTTGACGACCTGGAGATCAGCCGGACGGCGAAGCTGGTCCCGATCGACGGCATCGCCCGCGGACTGGGCTTCCGCGAGGAGGACATCGAGCCCTACGGCCGCTCCAAGGCGAAGATCCGCCTCGAGTGCGAGAAACACCTCGGTCCGCAGCGCGCCCGGGTCGTCGTCGTCACCGCGATCACGCCGACCCCGCTCGGCGAGGGGAAAACCGTCACCACCGTCGGCCTGGGCCAGGCGCTGCGCCACGTCGGCGCCAGCGTCGTCACCTGCATCCGCCAGCCCAGCGCCGGCCCGGTCTTCGGCATCAAAGGCGGCGCCGCCGGCGGCGGCCGCTCGCAGGTCGTCCCGATGGAGGACATCAACCTTCACCTGACCGGCGACATCCACGCCGTCGGGCTCGCCCACAATCTCCTCGCGGCCTTCATCGACAACCACCTGAACCAGGGGAACGACCTCCGGATCATCCCCGACCAGGTCCTCTGGGGACGCGTCGTCGACGTCAACGACCGCGCCCTCCGCCGCGTCCTCGTCGGCCTCGCCCCGGACTGCGGCCCGATCCGCGAGTCGCGCTTCGATATCGCCGTCGCCAGCGAGGTCATGGCGGTCCTCGCCCTCGCCTCCTCCATGACCGACCTCCGCGACCGCCTGTCGCGCATGATCGTCGCCTGGCGCGACCCCGACTCCGGCCGCCCCGTTCCCGTCACCGCGGCGGACCTCCGCGCCGCCGGCGCCATGGCCGCCCTCCTCCGCGAGGCCATCCGCCCGACCCTCATGCAGAACATGGAAAACGGCCCCGCATTCATCCACTGCGGCCCGTTCGGCAACATCGCCCACGGAAACTCCTCCGTCATCGCCGACCGCATCGCTTCCAGGGTCTCCGACATCATCGTGACGGAAGCGGGGTTCGCGAGCGACCTGGGGTTTGAGAAATATGTGCACGTGAAGACGCCGGCGGGGGGGATTCCGGCCTCGGCGGCGGTGGTGGTCTGCACGGCGCGGGCGCTCAAGGCGCACAGCGGCCTGTTCCGGGTGCGCCCCGGGGTTCCGCTCGACCCGGGTCTGGCGAACGAGAACCTGGCGGCGCTGGAGACGGGGCTCCCGAACCTCGGGCACCACATCCGCAACGTCCGCGGGTTCGGGATCCCGGCGGTGGTCGCGATCAACCGGTTCCCGTTCGACACGGACGCGGAGATCCGGCGGATCCACGACTATGCGATCGAGGCGGGGGCGACGGCGGCGGTGGAGTCGAACGTCTGGGCGAAAGGCGGGGCCGGCGGGGCGGACCTGGCGAAGGCCGTCCTCGCGGCGGTCGCACAGGGCGCGCTCGCCCGGCCGCATTTTGCGCCGGACGCCCCGGTCGAGGAGAAGATCCGGACGGTCTGCGCGAAGGTCTACAACGCGAAAGGGGTCGAGTTCAGCGCGGCGGCGAAGAAGACGCTGAAGCAGCTGGGGCGTATGGGGCTGGACCGCCTCGCGGTGTCGATGGCGAAGACGCACCTGTCGACGTCGCACGATCCGGAGCTGAAGGGTGCGCCGACGGGGTTCACGGTGCCGGTCCGGGAGATCCGGATCAGCGCGGGGGCGGGGTTCGTGGTCCCGCTCTGCGGGGATGTCACGACGATGCCCGGGCTGCCGTCCGTGCCGAACGGCGAGCGGATCGACATCGACGCCGACGGGAACATCACGGGGCTCGCGTGACGGCCCGCCTGCTCGACGGCGTCCCGATCGCGGAGGAGATCCTGGCGGGGGTCCGTCGCGATGCCGCCGCCCTGACCGCGGCAGGGCGCCCCCCCCGCCTCGCCGCCCTCCTCATCGGGCACGCGGCGTCGAGCGAGGTCTACATCCGGAACCAGAAAAAGGCCTGCGAGGAGAGCGGAATCGGATTCGAACTCCGGGCGCTCGAAGCCACCGCCTCCGAACCCGAGGTGCTCGCCGCCGTGCGGGCGCTCAATGTCGAGCCCGGAGTCACCGGGATCATCCTCCATCAGCCGTTCCCGCCTCACATCGACGAGCGCCGGGTCCGCGAGGCGCTGAACCCGGCGCGCGACGTCGAGTCGATGACCCCGCACAACTTCGGCCGGCTGGTGATGGGGCAGTTCGAGATCGCGCCGTCGACGGCGAGCGCGGCGCTGGAAATCGCCCGGCGCGAGCATCCGGACATGACGGGGCTCGAAGTGACGATCGTGGGTCACAGCGAGATCGTCGGGAAGCCCCTCGCGCTGCTGCTCCTCCAGACTCCGCGCAGTTCCCCGACGGTCACGGTCTGCCACATCTCGACGCGCGACCTGGCGTTTCACACCCGGCGTGCAGATCTCGTTTTCGTCGCGGCGGGGGTGCCCGGGCTGCTCCAGGCGGGAATGGTCCGTCCCGGCGCGACGGTCATCGACATCGGGATCAACCGCGTCAAGGGGCCCGACGGCAAGTCCCGGATCGTCGGGGACGCGGCGCCGGACGTCGTTTCGGTCGCGGGGGCGCTGACCCCGGTCCCCGGTGGCGTCGGCCCGGTCACCGTCGCCGTCCTGCTGCGAAACACCGTGCGCCTGGCGCAGGGCCCCGCCCGCGCCTGACCGGGCCGGACGGGTCGAGCGGCCCATCCTCAGGGCATGAAAAAAGCCGGGGCGGATTCCTCCGCCCCGGCTCGGGATGAACGCTCCGGTCTACGCCGCCTTCTTCCGGCTCCGCTGGAACAGGACCCAGGCCGCCATGAGCACCGGGATCTCGAGGCCGGTCAGACCGCACTTCTTCTTCTTGCCGCCGTCGTCGTCGTCGATGATGTCCGCGCCGTTGTCGTTGGAGGCCGTCCCGCCGCTTCCACCGCCGCCGCCGCCGCCGCCGCCACCACCGCCGCCGCCGGAGCCCGTGCCGCCCTGGACCGAGATCCAGCGCGGGTCACTGAACGCGGCAAGGACGAGGATGCCGGTGACGGTTCCGTCCAGGGCGTAGACCACGAGGCTCCCCGGGGCAGGTCCGGACGCGCCCAGGTCGCAGAACACGATCTCCTCGTTGTCGTTGTCGACCGCCACGCCGCGGTACTGCGGATCCGCATCGGCGGGAGACGGGGTCGGATCGTCGAAGTAGTCGAACGTCGTGTCGGCCGCGGGCGGAACGCCCGGGATGACGCGCGCCGCGATGATCCCGTCGACAGCCGGGGCCACGACGCTCTGGTCCATGTCCGCGACGAAAGCGTCGCCGCCGGCGCTGGTCCAGTCGATGCCGACCGGGTACCAGAACGCCTCCGACGTCAGGGGATCGAACGACGCCGGATCGATGTTCGGCGGGGCGAGCGACGGCCGCACCGGCCCGACCGCCGTGTCCGCATCCGAGTTCACCGTCATCACGAACCCAGCCGGGAAGAACGTCGGCGCACCCGGCAGGTCATTCTCACCCACGTTGCTCACCAGGCACCGTCCGCCGCCCGTGGCGTACGGGAGGGAGCTCGGCGAGAATTTGACGTAGTACGGCCAGAAGAAGGAGGCCGAAGGGCTGGTCGCGACCGACAGCGTCGAGGCCCAGTCCCCTGCCCCATCCAGCGTAAACCCGTGGACGCCGTTGTGCATCGTGCCGCCGCCTTCGACATGGCACGAGAAATAAACCTTGGTGCCCCCCGCATTCACATCCAGGCACCACGGGACGTGGATGAACGGGCTCGGCAGATAGGGAGCGTCCGGGAGGACTTCGAACTCATCCCCGGGATTCCCGGTCAGCTTCCGCGTCGTGATCCCCTCGTCGAAGTCATACTCGATCGCCGGCGGTCCGGCGACCTGGTGGGCGATCCGGACCGAAGGCTCGGTCGCGCCGCCGCCCAGGCAGGTGACGTAGATGCGGACACCGGTGGGGTGAAAGCGCGCGAAATACACCCCCGGCGCGTCGCCGGGCACCGTCGAGTCCCGCATGTCCACGGTCTGGATGACCGTGTTGAACGTCGGGCTCGCGGAGTCGATGTCGATGATCGCGAGGAACGGATCGTCCGTCACGACCGCCAGGGGGCTGATGCCGCTGACCGTCTTGTAGATGTCGATGGAAAACGGCGCCGTGATGGCGTACCCGAGCGAGACGAGCGGCCCGGGGGTGACGCCGACGGGCGCGCCGAGGGTGAGCGTCCCGGAGTCGAAGCTCCGAACCTCAGCCAGCCCGGTGTCCACGTACCAGTAGGTATCGGCCTTGGCAAATCCCGATACGAGCGGGAGCACCAGCAGCCACGTCCACAGTCGTGCTTTCAACCCCTCCTCCTTTCGCCCACCTCTGGGCTAGAAGCATCTTTTACACGGTGTAAAAGATTGCGCGCTGAAACCCTCGTTTTGTGTAGTCCTGCGGTCAGGACCAGTTCTTCCGCAAGCCGCGTACCAGACCGACCGCACCCGCCGAACTCGGGAAAGGCTGGACTTCCGCCCCCCCGTTGCCTATGAAACACAGATGAGACATCCCTGGAAGATCGCCGGCTCACTCCTGGCCCTGCTCGCCGGTTGCCGCAGTCGGGCCGCCGAACACGAACGCGCCCTGTCCACACCGGACCACGGACACTCCCAGCTCACCGCGCTTCACTCGTCCTGCGATGACCCGGCCCCGGATGGACCCGGCGTCATCTTCGCATCCCCGTACACTACCGGGAGATCCGCCCTCTACAAAAGGAATTTCCAGTCCCCCGCTCCGATCCTCCTCGCCGGCGCCGACGCCGACCTCCGGATGCCCGCCCCGTCCCCGGACGGCCGCACGCTCGCCTTCGTCTCCAATACGCGCGGAAAATGGGATCTCTTCCAGGTTTCCCTCCCGCACACCGAAGTCGCGCGGTGGACGCTCGTCGCCGGGTCGGATGAGGACGAAGCGACGCCGGCGTGGTCGCCGGACGGAGAGCAGCTCGCGTGGTCCGCGCTCGACCGGCGCGACGGCGTGTGGCGCATGCGGATCCGGGCCCGCGACGGGTCGGTGCGTGAGTTCCGCTTCGACAAGGGTGGCGACCAGTTCTACGACCAGATCTCGGCG
>JABWAY010000155.1 GCA_013360825.1 Candidatus Brocadiia bacterium
CGGAGGACGGCGGCGAGGAGGGGGACTCCGGCCGGGTTCTTGAGATCGAGAAGGCGCGTCGCGGCCTCGTGCGCGAGCCGCCCGCCGAGCTCGACGTCCTTCACCAGTTCCTCGACCTCGCCCGGGCGGCCCGGGGCCCGCGCGGGCCGAAAATACAGCTCCTCGTCGGGCCAGAGCGGCTCCGCGAACGACGGCCGCACCCCGCGGCACGGGACCGGCTTGTCCTTCCCGCGCTCCATCCGGTGGCGGTGCCGGAAGTACAGGAACGAGTCCGCGATCACCTCCTGCGGCCACCCGTGGTCCTGGTCCGTCCACTCCGTGTACACAAAGTCCGCCCGCGCCCGCTCCAGCTTCTTCGCCGCCTGACGGTCGCTCCGGCAGCTCGCAATGCTGTCGTCGCTCGAGTGGTAGATGTAGATCCCCGTCCCCTGCGACGCCGCCTTCAGCAGGTCCAGATCCCCCGGCCCCGACGCCGCCGGCGCGAACGCCGCAAACCTGTCCGCATACGTGACGCCGAAATGGTAGGTCCCGCGCCCCCCCATCGAGTGCCCCGTCGCGTACACCCGGTTCATGTCGATGTTGTAGAGCAGCATCGCCTCCGCCATCACGGCCAGCACAAAGTCATCCCCCTTCGCCGTCCACGGCCGCGGGTCCGCCGTCGGCGACACCACCACGATGTCCCACTTCTGCGTTTCCTTGTGCGTCAGATGCCGGATGAAACTGTGCCCCTCGCCGATCCCGCCGAGGCCGTTCCAGGTCCCATGAAGCGCCAGCACCAGCGGATACGACCGGTGCGGGTCGTAGTTCTTCGGGGTCCACACCGTGTACACCCCGCTCGCCCGCCGCGTGTTGTAGGTCAGCTCGCGGTCCTCCACCGTCTGGCCGGACGGAAGGACCGCCGAGCGCGCGACGCGGTCGAAATACGCCTGCGGAAGGGTCACGCCGAAGTCCTTCTTCAGCTTCGCGTACGCCGCGCGTCGCCCCGCCGCGTCCAGCGCGCCCCAGTTCGCCGTGGCGGCGCGCAGGTCCGGATTGTGCCGCGGACTCGCCTTCAGGATCAGGTCCACCTCATTTCCCAGCACCGCCCGCGCCGGGGCGTCCTTCGCGTCCCGCGCCAGCAGCTCCAGCGCCTCCTCCTTCGCCTCGACCGCCAGCCCGTGGTCCTGGCACCACTTCAGCAGCTCCGCATGGTCCGCCTTCGGATCCCCTTTCCGGAACCAGTACTCCTGAAGCGGCGTCGGCGGCTCGATCGTCACGGTCTGGACATTGACCCGGTCGAATCGCTTCAGCCCCCACGTCATCTGCCGCATCGTGGAGTTGTACGGGTTGATCAGGATCTCCCCGTTCTCCTGCGAGAGGATCTTCCCGTGGTAGTCCGCTCCGCCGACGACGATCAGCGTGTCGGCGCGCAGGAGGGCGGCGAGGGCGAGGCAGAGCAGGAGGGGGCGTCTCATGGGGCTGGATTCTGGGGTAACGGGGGGGGAGAGTGCAACTGCGGGGAGGGGGCGCTGCCGGGGATCGGTTGCCGGACGCCGTTCAGACGAACTCCCCGCGGGATCACCGTTTCCGGACAGCCCGCACCGAGCCGACCGCGGTCATGTCGCCTTCCCGCATCGCGCGGAAGACGCCCAGACGCCCCGCGGGGAGGTCCTGGAATCGGAGTTCCTCGCCGACCACGGTCACGCCGGCGGACGTTTCCACCGCTTGGGCATTCGTGACGCGCACCTCTCCCGCCGTCGTCCATGCCCCCGGGTCCGAGGGACCGATCAGGTCGACGCGCAGGGTCCGCAGATCGCCGACTTTCGCCGTCGCCTGATCCCACGAGAGCGCGGCGATCACCGCTTCGAAACTGTCCTTCGTCTCACTTCCTCCGCGTCGGGCGGAGACGACCCAGGGGCCGGGTTCCGCCTCCGGAGCCCCCCAGGCGACGCAGTCCCTGGTGGACAGGATCGGGGAGCCCTCGACCAGAGTCCTGGTCCGGGCGTTGCGGATCCACACCGAGGGCTCGCCGTCCCCGGCGATTGCGCTCCGTCCGGTCCACCCCTTCTGCGAGGGAACCGCTGCCGTTCCCTCGTTGGAGCCGGCGGCAACGAGGGTGACCGGGAAGGGTCGCGTGGCCACCCAGACGATCAGCTGCAGGGGGCCGTCCGAGACACGATCCGGGACGGTCCAGTTCCCCGGCGGGATGGTCTCATTCCCGCAGGCGGCGCCGCGCGGGAGGCGGATCTGTTCCCCGGGGGTGACGGTGACCTGGATGGTGGCGCCTGTCGGGACCGGGTCCGGCTTGCCGCGGGAGGACGAGTCCCCGGCCGCACCCGGGTCGGATTCGGGGGTCAGGATGGACCCCTGGGGCACCCGGACTTCGATCTTCCCGGCAACCGGATTCAGCGGATTGCCGTGCGTGTCGCTGGTCCTTCCGAGGATCACGGCGAAGGTCACGACGCCTTCGATCGGAAAACAGGGCTCGGCCAGCTCAAAGGCCACCAGGTTTGTCGCGATCAGGTGGCGATCCGCGATCGCGACCGTCCGGCCGCGGACCTCGCGGTCGCCATCCCGCCAGAACGTCACCGGCCCCGAGAGCATCTCCCACACCGCGCCCGGGGAAGGGAGCGACTTCAGGTCCACAAGCTCCGGCAGCGGGACGAGCGGAATCGTCCGCGCCACGCTGTCACCCTGCCGGTTGAACTGCTTGAGCAGGACCGGGCAGGCCTGGTCGAGCATCGAATGGTCGGACAGGAACTGGACCTGAGCGTGAAACGGGGGAACGACCGCCTTCCCGTCGATCACCACGGGCCGAATCGACGCCCGGATATCGACCGTCGTGATCCAGATCGGGTTCGCGAGCGCACGCCGCTCGTCGACCGCAAAGCGCAGGTCCTTGCCGCCGCTGCCGACAGCTTCGGCCCCGCCCGCGCCCGTGAAGCCACCGATCAGCAGGACGCCAGGCTCCGTCGGCGCGGTCGGAAGGTCGCTGAACTGCGGCCCGTTTCCGTGTCCGGGTTTCCAGGAGGCAACCGGCACGGGAGCGTCCACGCCTCCGCCGGACGGGGCCATCTTCATCCATCGCTCCGACTCGAACGCGGCATACGCTTCCATGAGCTGAATCTCCCCGCCCAGTCCGGCCGCACCGGCGGTCCGGTATCGCAGGATCATGTTCGGACACCCGCGTCGGACGAGAACCGTCCCGCGGCCATCGAAGACCCCGCCCCCGCCCATGAAGCCGTCGTCGTCCGTCGCCTGGTTCGGGAACAGCCGGCTCTCGTGCCACGTCAGCGACTTCGAGTCGAATTTCAGATCCGCATCCAGCGTCGGCCACAGGATCGGTCCATCCGTGCAGATGCAGCGTCCCGAGAGAAATTCCTCCAGCCGCGCTTCCGCGCAGTAAACCCGAGCCGCCCCGTAGTGAGAGGTTCCCAGCCCTCCCCCGTGCCCGTACCCGAAGATCCTCAGTGCGTGACTCAACTGCGGGTGGGTGAGCACCGTCGCTCCGATCCCGGTCGTGAAATTGAACGCTCCATGCGCGTCGCTCCCGGCATGGTGAAACAGCTTTCTCGGAAACGCCGGCCTGGCGAGCGCCGGGTCCTCGTTGGTCTCGCGGAACTGGAACGTCAGTCCCGGCTTTACGAGATGGTCCAGGTAGTAGTGGAGCCCGCGCATCCACGCCGCGTGCCAGCGTTCGTCGGGATGCATCCGGCCGGTCGCCCAGGGATTCAACCCCCGGAGTTCCTCCGGAGAAACCTCGGCATGGAAATACATCGGCTCGTTGAAGATCTGGAGGCCGCGGAACGGGAACCGGTCCTTGAACTGTCCCGGTGGCGTGGAGCCGACAAGGTTCGCCGCCTGCCTGAGACTGAACTCATCCCAGTGAAGCTGGTCCCCGATCGAAGAGGGGTGTGCCGCGATGTACGACCCGCTGCCCCGAAGCCGGTCCTCGACATTCGTGACACCCCACATGTTCTTCTGCGGCATGCCCTCCAGTTCCGCCGCGATGTTCGCAAGCTCGTCCCGCAGCGCCTTCAGATCCCACTCCGTCATCTCCGCCCAGTTGTCGATCAGAGACTCCACATACTCCGGGCTCGACACGACGCCTCGTTTCTTGAGGAGGCGCACTCCCTCATCGACGACTTTCTGAAACGCCTTACGAATCGACGGGTTCTCGGAGTGGCGGGCGGCCTTGAGCAGCTTCAGGCCGTGCGCGAGCTTCCGTTCAGGCGACGTCCCCGGCTTGAACGTGTCTTTCGGGATCACTTCCAGAATCAGGGAGATCCACGGAGCAGCCTCTCCAAGAATCTTCGCGGCCTTCAGGTACTCCCCGATGCTTCGCCCGCCGTGCCAGGGCCCCGGCAGAGGCTCGACTCCGAACACAAGGCCGTGCGCCGCACCGACCAGTCGCTCCGGATCGACCCGCATCGACAGTTCCTGCCCCGCCCCGGCTCCGAAATAGCGACGAAGCATCGCGATTTCCGGCGTTCCCGCGGCTTCCCTCGACCAGGGTTCGGCAGTGGGAACGTGTTCATCGGTCAGGAAGCAATTGTGATCCGTGGTGACGATCAGCTCCCTGTCGAACCGACTGCGTGCGTCGCCGGTGTCGTGGACCCGCGTCGCCCCCGCGACCGAAAGGCGGATCCGGGTCAGTGCAGCGTCATCGATGAACCCCATCGCATGCGCCGAGCGCACGATCATCCACGGCGGACCTCCCCAGGCGAGGCGCGGCTCGATCGCATTCCGCGAGAACTCCACCGCGGAGTGGACGTGGGTGTCGTAGTAGTGGCCGGCAGGATGAAGGGTCGGCGGAGTGACGTTGAGCGTGATACGGAGGACGACTTCGGTCCAGCGCGTGGTAATGGCTCGGGCGTTCCTGCGGAGCGTGAGCGCGGGAGTGAGTGGCGCCTCTGGTTCTTCGCGGTAGTGGACCAATCCTCTCAGGTAGACCGCTTGCGGGGTGGATTCGACGGCATTGCCTGGAGGGATCTGGAGCGACGCAATCGGGACCAGCATGATGGTGTGCCAGCCGTCGAGATCAATCCATCCAACGGGCGCGGACTGGGTTGGGGTTCCCAGCGCGTTCTCGAACGCAAGCGTTCCCAAGGGCTCACGGATCCTTGCCTTTACTGGCCGAATCACTGACTCCGCAACCGCGCTGTAAATCAGGCGATGTGAAGGGTCCGGGATCGGCGTGTCCTGCGCGCTTGGCCTGAGAGCGTGCGATGCCTCCTGCTCCACCTGCTCTACGCTGAGTCTCGACACAAGCAACCCCGCCGCGTTTCGGACTCTCACACCGTTTCGATCAAGCGAGATAACCGACTCGGTGGCCAGTGTCAGAATTTCAGGGGCGAAGATCAGAAGCGGAATCACCGTCCGACCCAGCGCCGTGGAGGCCGGGGCATCCAGGATGACTTCCTTCCGATCGAAGACATCCGCGTACTGGGTGCGGAAGTCAGGAGGATTCCAGCGGAGGAGTGTGAACACCTCATCTCCGGGCTCTTCTTTGGCGGTCTTGACCCGAACCGAGAGTTCGATGCCGCTCTTCCCGTCCGGGATTTCGGGAAGCGTCACGGTGCGGCGGAACATCCGGCTTTCGTGGGCGGCGAGCGTGAACGGCTCGGCGAATTCCTGGTCGGCCAGGCAGACGCAGCAGGTCCCCGACCAGGCCGACGATTCAGGATTGGCGAGCGTGAAGGTCAGGTCGACCTCACGCGTTTCCGACCGGAGGCCGGAAGCACGCACCCAGCGGATCGAGGGACCGGGCAGGACCTTCTCCGGCGGCGTCCGCATCAGGAGGCGGTTGTTCAGGGGATTCCGGTCTCCGGGGGAGTCGATCTGGATCGAGCAGGACTTCTGGTAGGTCTTCAGCGGACCGAGGGGGAGGTCCACCATCCGGGTTTCGCCGCCGGGAATGGTTTCGACATCGCGGACGCGCTCCAGCTTTACGGAGGGGATAAGGACGCTGAGCCTGCATTCGAGCGCGACGGCGGAGAGATTTGAGATGAAGGCCCGGAGCTGGTACTCGCCCGGTTTGTCCGCATCGTCGAGCAGATCCGCAAACGTGAGATCCAGGTCGCCGCGCGCAGCGGCGTCCGGGGATCCGGCGGGGCGGAGCGCCTGGGGACTCAGGGTCCGTACGGGGAGGGCGAAGTACTCGTTCGGCAGCTGCGGGCGCGGATTGCTCATGGTCAGGATCCTGCGGATTTCCGCCCCCGGGAGCTCGGGGCGCCGCGCGATCAGCCACGCGGCCCACCCGGCTGCCTGTGCGCAGGGAACGCTGCTCCCCTCGAGGGACGTGTACGCGCCGCCTGGACGCAGCGCCTTCGCATAGCCTCGCTGCATGAGCTCGGTCTTTCCCGACTGATTGCCACGTTCGGTGACTCCTTCCACTCGGACCAGCTCTCCCTCGTCATCCTCAAAAGCAGCTGCATCCATGGTGGTGCAGGAGACGGCCCAGGGGTGGGCTGCGGGGTAGAGGTCGTGGAAGCCGCCGTCGACGCCGGCGGGGGCGATGACGAGGACGCCGTGTTCTTCGGCCTTCGCCATGGCGGCTTCGAGACCTTCGGAGCTCCGGGGGCCGCCGAGGGCGACGCAGATGACGCGGGCCCCCTCGTCCACGGCGCGGTCGATCCCCGCGGCGACGCGGGAAGGGAGGGTTCTGGAGTCGGACCCGGGAGTGACCTTGATGGGGAGGATGCGGACGTCGTCCAAGGCGGCGCAGACGCCGTCGTACTCCGGGTTGTCGTCCTGGGCGCAGATCAGCCCCGCGATGGCGGTGCCGTGTCCGGCCTCGTCGCCGTTGCCGCCGCCGGCGCCGCTGAGGTTGATCGCGGGGAGGACGCGCCCCTTGAGCGCCGGGTGGTCCGCGTCGACGCCGGTGTCGATCACCGCGACGATGACCTTTCCCTCGCGGCCGACGGGGGGATCGGCGGGGGGCGGATCCTCGATCGCGACCGGCGGTGCGGCAGGACGGTCCTCGGCGGCCCGGGCGAGGGAGATCACGAGCGCCCCGGCGCAGAGCGCGGGGACGATCAGGAATGCGAACAGCCGGCGCGTCGATCGGTGCATGCGTCCTCCCTCTCAATCAATGCCGCCCGGGGGCGGGTTGTTCCGGAACCCTGATTCCGGTTGGAATGGTCGCGTGCGGTGCGGGGGTTGTCAATGGGGCGGGCGGGCGCACAGCCTCTCTGCTCTCAACACTCAATTCGGGTTGTCGCCGAGGGAAATCCCGCGGATGCCGGCGTTGCCGCCTGCGACCGGGAAAACCGGATGATCCCCGGCAAACCGGACATGATTTCATGAAAGGCCGCACGTAGACTCGCCGCATGGGACTCCTGACCTTCAGCCTCAACGTCACCCTGGACGGCTGCGTCGACCACCAGGAGGGAATCGCCGACGACGAGACACACGCTTTCTTCACCCGCCTCATGGACGAGAGCGGGGCGATGCTGTGGGGCCGCGTCACCTACGAGATGATGGAGAGCCACTGGCCGGCGGTCGCCCGCGGCGACGCGGCGGCGCCGCCGGCGATGCGCGAGTGGGCGGTCAAGCTGGAGGCCAAGCCGAAGTACGTGGTGTCGTCGACGCGGAAGGACTTTCCCTGGACCAACAGCCACCACATCGCAGGCGACCTGCGCACGGGGGTGCAGAGGCTCAAGGACGCGACCCCGGCCGGCGTCCTCCTCGGCAGCGGCCGGCTCGCGACCGGGCTGGACCGGCTCGATCTGATCGACGAGTACAGGTTCCTCGTCCACCCCAGGATCGCCGGCCACGGCCCGACCCTGTACCAGGGAGGGCTGCCCGGCACGCGACGGCTCGAGCTGGTCTCGGCGAAGCCGCTCCGAAGCGGCGCGGTCGCCATGCACTATCGGCGCGCGCCGCGGACCGCGCCCTGAGGGTGGCGCGCGATCAGGCGAGCTGAAAGCGGGCAACGATCCGTTCAACGGTCTCCGCGCTCGCCTCCGCCTCCCAGTTGAAGTAGTACTCGTCCGACACGAACTTCCCCGGCACGCCGATCTTCGAGAGCGCCGCTTCCATCTCGACCAGCATGGCGCCGTTGCCGACGAGGTGAAAGTGAGTTTCGCGCGGATATGAGAGGAGCGGGGGCACGCTCTCCGTGAGGCGGCCGCGGAGTCCCGTCCAGTCCGGGCCGGGTTGCGAGAGTGTCGGGAACCAGCGGAAATTGGGGTCCGCCGCCGACAGGGCGTCCAGCTCTTCCCGCGGGCCGATGTCGACTTCGTGGCGGAAGCCCACGAAGAGCGCCATCGGGCGCTTTTCGCGGGATTTCTCGATTGCGAATCTGAAATACCCCAGGAGCGGCCCGACGCCGGTCCCGGTGGCGAGGCCGACGATGGCGCGCGCGGCGGCGTTGACTTCGTGGCGGATGGGGTTGTGGTGGACGCCCGAGAACTTGACGGCGGCGCCGGGGCTGAGGGTGGCGAGGCGGGGGGTCATGCGGCCCGAAGGGATCACGCGGTAGATGATGCTGAACGTCCGCCGGTCCGGATCGCCCCACGTCACGGTATAGGCGTGCTTCATTCCCTCCAGCCGGAGGGAGAGGACGTTGCCGGGCTCGTAGGGGAGCGGGTGCGCGTCGTCGGCGCGGAGCGTGATCCACCGCGAACCGCGCGCGAATTCGCGATTCGAGAGGACGGTGGCGGGGCGCCAGAGCGTGGTCCAGTCGGTGGGCATCGGAGTCCTGAGCGGGGCAGGTGGCGGCATTGTCGCCCGTGCGCCGGACCCGGTCCATCGGCAAACCCCGGGGTCCCGGAAGGATGAATAGGAACTTCTAAACGGCTGTCCGCACCGGCCGCCGCACGTTTATCGCCATAAGGGCGACGTCGAGGTCTTCACGCACGAGATGGGCCACGCCTACCAGGGGTACAGCAGCCGCAACCAGCCGCTCGCCGACTACCTCTGGCCGACGTTCGAGTCCTGCGAGTTCCACTCGATGGGGCTCGAGTACCTCACCTGGCCGCACATGGAGAAGTTCTTCGGCCCCGACGCCGAACGCTTCCGCCGCATCCACCTCACGCAGAACCTGCTCTTCATCCCCTACGGCGTCGCGGTGGATCATTTCCAGCACCTCGTCTACGCCAGGCCGGAGGCGACGGCGGACCAGCGGCACGCGATGTGGCAGGAGTGCGAGCGGACGTACCTCCCGTGGCGCGACTACGGCGACCTCCCCCACCTGCCCACGGGCGGCTTCTGGCAGTCGCAGCGCCACATCTACCTCAGCCCGTTCTACTACATCGACTACACGCTCGCCGAGACGTGCGCCCTGCAGCTCTGGGTCCGGATGCAGGAGGACATGCCGCGCACGATGGGCGCCTACCACGCCCTCTGCGCCCGGGGCGGGGAAGCGCCGTTCCAGGAACTGGCGCGCGGCGCGGGGATCACTTCACCGTTCCAGCCGGGGTGCCTGCGGGA
>JABWAY010000156.1 GCA_013360825.1 Candidatus Brocadiia bacterium
GTTCCGCTCGGCCACACCAATCTCGACGAGTTCGCCATGGGCTCCTCGACGGAGAACTCCGCCTTCGGCCCGACCCGCAACCCGTGGGATCTCTCCCGCGCCCCCGGCGGTTCCAGCGGCGGGACCGCCGCGGCCGTCGCGGCGCGCATGGCGGCGATCGGGTTCGGAAGCGACACGGGGGGATCGATCCGGCAGCCCGCCGCGCTCTCGGGGGTCTGCGGGATGAAGCCGACGTACGGGCGGGTTTCGCGCTGGGGGCTGATCGCGTTCGCGTCGTCGCTCGACCAGATCGGGCCGTTCGGGCGGACGGTCCGGGATGCCGCGAGGTTTCTCGGTGTCATGAGCGGGCACGATCCGCAGGACAGCACGTCGTCGGTCCGGCCGGTCCCGGATTTCGAGGCCACGCTGGAGGATGGCGTCAAGGGGCTGCGGCTCGGCGTCCCGAAGGAGTTTTTCGGCGCCGGACTCGACCCCGCGGTCGAGCGCTGCGTGCGCGACGCTCTGCGCGTTCTCGAGTCGGCGGGAGCGGTGCTCGTCGACATCTCGCTTCCGCATACGTCCCACGGGATTGCCGCGTACTATGTGATCGCGCCGTGTGAGGCCTCGTCCAACCTGGCGCGGTTCGACGGGGTGCGCTACGGGCACCGGACGGCGCGGTCCGGGTCGATGCTGGAGATGTACCGGCGCTCGCGGACGGAGGGGTTCGGGGAGGAGGTCCGGCGGCGCATCCTGCTCGGGACGTTCGCGCTGTCGAGCGGCTATTACGACGCGTACTACGTCAAGGCGCTCCGGGTCCGGCGGCTGATCAAGGACGACTTCGACGCCGCCTTCCGCGGGGTGGATGCGATCGTCGGGCCGACCTCGCCGATCCCGGCGTTTCCGCTCGGCGAGAAGGCGTCCGACCCGATCGCGATGTATCTGTGCGACGCCCTGACGGTGACCGGGAACCTCGCGGGGATCCCCGGGCTCTCCGTCCCCTGCGGATTCACGCCGGCGGGGCTCCCGGTCGGCCTGCAGATCCTCGGGCACGACTGGGACGAGGAACGCGTTCTCCGGATCGGGCGCGCCTACGAGCGCGAGACTCCCTGGTCGGGGAAGGAGCCTCCCCTGTGAGCGCCCCCGCCGGCTGGGAGATGGTGATCGGCCTCGAGGTCCACTGCCAGCTCAAGACCCGCACAAAACTCTTCTGCGCCTGCCCCAACCGGTACGGCGCCGACCCGAACACGCTCGTCTGCCCCGTCTGCCTCGGCCTCCCGGGGGCGCTGCCGGTCCTGAACCGCACGGCGTTCGAGCTGGCGATCCGGACCGGGCTCGCGCTCGGGTGCGAGGTCGCGGCAGAGACGAAGTTCGACCGGAAGAACTACTTCTATCCCGACCTGTCCAAGGGGTACCAGATCAGCCAGTTCGACCGGCCGCTGAACCGCCGCGGGGCGCTCGCGATCGACGCGCCGGGCGGAAAGATGACCGTCGGGATCACGCGCGCCCACCTCGAGGAGGACGCCGGGAAACTCATCCACGCGGACGGCGAGGAGGCGGGCGGGTTTTCGTTCGTGGACTTCAACCGGTGCGGCGTCCCGCTCGTCGAGATCGTGAGCGAGCCCGACATGCGGACGCCGGAGGAGGCGTACGCGTACCTGATGGCGCTGAAGTCGCTCCTCGAGTACGTCGAGGTGAGCGACTGCGACATGGAGAAGGGTTCGCTGCGCTGCGACGCGAACATCTCGATCCGCCGGCCGGGGGCGCCGTTCGGGACGCGGACGGAGATCAAGAACCTGAACTCCTTCAAGGCGGTGGCGAAGGCGATCGAGCACGAGGCGCACCGGCACGCGGGGATCCTCGAGGCGGGCGGGCGGATCGAACAGATGACGCTCACCTGGGACGCGGTGGCGGAGAAGACGCTGCCGCTGCGCTCGAAGGAGGACGCGCACGACTACCGGTATTTCCCGGAACCCGACCTCGTCCCCGTCACGGCGCCGGCGGACCTGCAGGACCGGATCCGCGCTGCGCTCCCCGAGCCGCCCGCCGCGCGGCGCGAGCGCTACGTCCGCGAACTCGGGCTCCCGCCCTACGACGCCGGCGTCCTCACCGCCGACAAGGCCGTCGCGGAACTGTTCGACCGGCTCCGCGCCGAGGGGCTTCCCCCGAAGGTCGCTTCCAACTGGGTGATGAGCCGTCTCCTCGCCGTGCTGAATGATCGCAAGCTCGGTCCCGCGATCTTCCTGCCAAAAGTCACCCGGATCGCGGACATCGCGAAGGCGCTGGAGGCAAAGACCATCACCAACCAGGTCGCCGGGGAACTCCTCGCGTGGGTGCTCGACTCCGTCGAGACCGAGACCGTCGCCGCGCGGATCGCTTCCCTCGGCCTCGCGCAGGTCTCCGATGCGGGAGCGCTGGAAGCCATCGTCCGCGAGGTCGTCGCCCGGAACCCGAAGATCGTCGCCGACTACCGGGGCGGGAAGCCTTCCGCGGTGCAGGCGCTGGTCGGGCAGGTCATGAAGGACACGAAAGGGAAGGCGAACGCGACGGTCGCGCGCGAGCTGCTCCTGAAGGTCCTGGGTTGATCTGAGAGAAACGGGCGCCCGTGCGCTAAAGTAGCTCCACGATGAAATTGTGCCGTTCAGACGACGCGGTTCTCGACGACGCCGCAGGACGTTGAAGGACGCGAGGATGGATGGCACACGAGCATCGTGGAGTGACTTCTACTGCCGGCCGGGGCACAATTCCCGAGGAGGTCCGATGAGGCGCGCGCGCTGGGCAGTGGTGGTTGTCGTCCTCGCGATCTCGGGTTGCACACGGAGCTACGACGTCTACCGGGGATCGGGCTCCTCTGAGTCGGGGGAGTGGGACGGTGGCGGGTCCGGCGATGCCTCCGTCGACGCGGGTCGACGCGCCCGGGGCGGCGCCTCGGTTACGTGGGGAAGCGAATCTCACAGCCGCGGGATCGGCTCGAGTTCGTACTCGCGCGAGCAGGGGGTTCTGGTCATCGACCCGGGGCGGTAGGTCTCCATCTGCCGGCCGGAGCGGGTCGCTCCTGGCGCGCGCTCAGTCCCTGACCCTCACCTGAATCCGCGCATGTCCACTGGCGCCGTCCAGTTCCTTGAGCCAGAAGACCATCGCGCCGCGGAGCCGGTCGCAGGTGCAGGTCGAGGCGAAGAAGCCCGGAAGGGGGGACGGCGCGGCCGGGACTTCGACCGCGGTGTCGTCGTCGACCAGCGCCGGGTCGGAAACGCCGTCCCGCTCGCGCCAGCGCCCGTCCCCGTCCGATTCCTGGTAGTAGAGGTGTCCCTGCTCGGTGAACCAGACGCCGACCGTGTCTCCCGCGGTGGCGGTCCCGACCAGCCGGGGGTCGAGCCCGAGATCCGGGTCTCCCCACGGGAGACTGAGCTCGACCGGGGGCAGGAACCCCCCGCCCGCCGGGGGGGCAAAGCGATCCCCGAGGGGAAGCGTGGATTCGCTGTCAGCGAGGAAGGCGCGGGCGCGGAGCGCGAACCCGTGGCCGGAGGTTTCGGTGGTGTTGGATTCGAAGAAGAGCACATCGACGCGGGTCCAGCCGTGGGGGCGGTCGTCGCTGTCGTCGCCGGTGGCGGGGTCGTAGAGTCCGGTCTCGGAGCCGGAGGGGGTGCCGATCAGTCGGAAGGCTCCCGGGGACTGCCGGACCGGGTCCCTGCTGTCGATCTCGACTTCGGCGCTTCCCGCTCCGGTCACCCGGGCGAAGGCGCGGTAGTCGACCGCGGCGGACGGGTCGATGTCGCGCCGGTAGACGCAGAGAGCCTCGCCGTTCCCGCCGGCGTCGGTCGCGGAGAACGGAGACAGGTCGCCGCCCTGGACGAACGACCCCAGCCCCATCTCCATGTTCTCAAAGGTGGCGAGGACCGAGACGGAGGCGCTCGGGGCGATCGGCGCTTCCAGGTCCGCCACCAGACGCGCGTCGAAGATCACATCGCCGGACGGGTCGCTGTGCTCGAAGAAGACATGGAGGACATCGGGGTCGGACTGGGCGCCGCAGAGGTAGCCGAGCCCGCGCTGGAGCATGAACCAGTCCACGTTGTAGCCGTCGATATGGGCGTTCAGGGTGAGGGCCGGTCCGAAGCGCGCGCTGATCGGCGGGATCGCCGCCGGGATGCCGCCGTCCGCGTCGAGGCGGACCGTCAGGAGTTGCGCGGCGCGGAGCGACCGTTCGGCGAAGACGCCGCCCCCGTCCAGTTCACCCCAGACCACCCAGAGATAGTCCCCGTTCCGGCTGATCTGGGTCTCGACCTCGTTCGGGAGGACCGAGTCGAAGATCATCGGGTTTTCGGGGTCCAGGATGGCGGACCCGACGGGGGTGCCGGTGGCCTCGTCGAGGGAGGTTGCGAAGAGCGAACCGTCGACGGTGATGGAGCCGAAAAAGGTCGTCGCGTCGGGGTCAGCGAGGAGGATGGTGTGGAAGACGACGACCTCGGCCAGCCCTTCATCCGATCCCCAGATCGACCGCCGGGCGGGGGAGACCAGCTGATCGTGGCTCTCGATGGAGTCCGTCGAGTCCGGTGTATTCGCCAGCGACCGCGGCGGGCCGATCGTCCCGGTCGCGGGATCGAACGCCACGACTTGCACCGTGATGTCGTCATCCGCGTCCATCGGCGAGCCGTAGGTCCCGAACGGGACGAACAGCGACAGGGGAGGGTCGTAGATCATCAGGACCTCGGCGCCGGGGGAGTCGTCCGACGCGACCTGCATGAACAGCAGGTTGTTGTAGGCGGTGAAGTCCGGATTCACGATCGTCTCTTCGCTTCCCAGCCCGCTGTCGAGCGCCCCGAACCCGAGGATCGGGACGCGGATGTCCGGCCCGGCCGTCAGCGGCGTCTCCGGGTCGCCGGCCTGGGCGAGGTTGTAGACGACGGCGTGCATGGCGATGTCGTCGCTTCCCGGCGTCAGGTTGTCGTTGTTCTCCGACTGGGTCCAGGCGAGCGCGATCCCCGTCGTGGGGTCCCCCCATGAGTAGCTTCTCGAGAGTGAGGAGTACGACGCCTGCCCGCAGAGGCCGTCGCTGACGAAGCCGATCGCGAAGACGTCCTCGTCGAGCTCGTCCTCCGTGGAGACGCGCTGCGCCGGCCCCTGGAATCCGTGATTGCGGGAGGGGTCGTCGCGATCGCTGACGTTGAAGTACGTCACGAAGACGCAGCCGTTCACATCGTCCGCCGGCGAGGCGCCGTCCTGGTCGAGGTCGACCCCTCCCCACGCGATCAGGGCGTCGCCGTCCCGGTCGCGCGCGCCGCCGTCCGGGTGATCCTCCGTGTTGAGGAATGCCACGACCGCGCGCGGGCCGAACGACTTGGTGAAGAACTGTCCATCCCAGGCGGAGAGCTCCACCGGGGGAGTCCAGGACTCTCCATCGAAGTGCGTCGCGTAGAGGTGTGCGGGGCCCCCCGGGACCTCGGGAGCGGTGGCGAAGAGCACGATCGCGGTGCCGCGGTCGCCGTTCCGGATGCAGACGGGCGGAAACGCATCCTCACCTGCGGGGCTCATGGCGCGTCCGTCGTCCGCGACGTTCCCGTCCTGCACGGGCGCGCCGGGAAAATCGTCCGTTGTGAAGATGTCGTCGTCCCCCGCCGACTGCACATGGCGGGTCCGTTTCCGGCACCCGGCGAAAGCCGCCAGGATCAGGAGCACGGCGGTCCATCGCACGAGGTTCCAGACTGTGACTGGCAGCATGGGTCTCTCCCGGGTGTCGCGGCGCTGCCGGCCGGGGAGAAGTGCCCCGGTGGCGGATGCCGTCCCCCTCCTGTAACCGGCGGCAGACGCGGTGTTTCAGAGGTCCATCAGCGGGATTCCCTTTCCCCCGATCTCCGGAGCCTCCATGCGCCACCTGCCGCCCCTTCTCCTCCTCGCGTCAGTCGCCGCGGCGCACGCCGCGGCACCCTCCGATCCGTCCCGGAGAGGTCCTGCAGTGGTGCTGGGGACTGACGGATGTTTCGTCGGGGCGGATGCTGGAACCGCCGAAAGCGGGGGAGTGGGGGCTGCCGGGGATTGCCGCTGACGCGCCGCGCGAGGACACAGCGCGAGCCGGCCGCTCAAGACGAAGAGGAACTCGATTCCCGGGTGGTGGTGCGTTCGCGTCATTCCCGCGGGCACGGGGTGGAGTTCCGCGAGCCAGGCCGAGAGCTCTTCTCGACCGCTGCATGGTCCGGTGCTTCGAAACTCCAGCCGGTCTCGCGGGCGCCGGGTGGCTCCTCGAGGCGGACCCGCCCCGCGGCGATGTCCGGCACGCCCTGCGCCAGGAAGGCGTAGTGGCGGAGATTGGCGCCGGGGTAGAACGGGACCGGCGCGGCGGACGAACACCCGTGCATCCCGGGTCAGCTCTTCCATCACACGTGGTTCCGCAGCTTCAAGCCAGCGGGGACCGGGTCGAAATACGTCTGCTGGAGCAGGTACGCGACCTTCAGCCTCCGCGCACCCTGCCGGATCAGCCGCACCGGAACCTCCAGCGCCACCTCCCGCGCCCGGTAGTCCGCGATCGCCTCTTCGATTCCGCGCCGCTCCTCGGAAGTGAGCCCCTCCTTGAAGTACCCGGCCATGTGCTGGAGCACGTTCACCTGCCGGCCGCGGGTGGCCTTCTGCGAGAGCCCTTCCAAGAAGAGCCGTCCGTAGTCGTCGCGGACCGCCGCCTTTGCGCGGGCGACCAGGGGGCCGAGGCGCCGGTAGTGGTCGGGGGAGTGGGCGAGAAGCTGGAGTTTGTGGCGGGCGTGGAAGTCCACGAGGTCGCGGGCGCGGAAGGGGGCTGCGGCGAGGTCGCGCCAGCGGCGGTGGGCGAAGACGCGTTCGACGAAGAGTTCGCGGAGGGGGGCGTCCTCGAGGCGGCCTTCTTCCTCGACGGGGAGGAGGGGGAGGCGTTCCATGAGGACGGCGGCGAAGGCACCGACGCCGTCCTTGGTGGGTTGGCCGGAGGGGCGCCAGACCTTGACGCGTTCCATGCCGCAGCTGGGGGAGTTCTTCTTGAGGACGTAGCCGGAGAGGTCCATGACCTCGAGCTGGCGGACGCGCTTCGAGGAATAGGACTCCATCCGCGCGGTCCAGTCGTCGCCGGAGTCGACGCCGACGAGGCGCGGGTTGGCGGGGGCGCCGGCGAGGTGGACGGCTTCGCGGGGGACGCCCATGCCGACCTCGAGCTCGGGGCAGACGGGGACCCACTCGACGTGGGGGCCCAGGGCGTCCTTGAGCCAGACGTCGCGCTTGTGGCCGCCGTCCCAGCGGACGTTGTCGCCGAGGAGGCAGGAGCTGATGCCGACGCGGGGAGGAGTCACTTTCCCTCCCCGGAAATCGCGCGGGCCATGGCCTCGGGGAAGTCGATCGGGCGGACGGCGAATTCCTGCAGGGCCCGGCGGTCGCGCACGACGGTCGCGTTACGCAGGCCCTCGACCAGGTGGCGGCCGATCTGCGCGGTTGCCGGCGTGACGAGGCGGAGCCACATGGAGGAGAGCCGCGGCGTGAGGACGGGAACCGGGACCATGAGGCGGCGGAGTCCCCGCTGCCGGGCGTACTCGCGCATCAGGTCGCCATACGTCGTCGCCCGCTCGCCGCCGACTTCGTAGACCCCCCCGCCCCCCCAGGGGCGCGTCGCCGCCAGAAAGAGGTACTCGAGCACGTCGTCGATCCCGATCGGCTGGCACGGCGTCGACACCCACTTCGGGCAGATCATTACCGGCAGGCGTTCGACGAGCGAAGCGAGAATGCGGAAGGGAAGCGATCCGGCGCCGAGGACGATGGAGGCGCGGAGTTCGGTGACGGGCACGCCGGCGGAGCGAAGGGCGTCGCCGGTCCGGTGGCGGCTGGCGAGGTGCGGCGAGAGATCGTCCGAATCGATCCTGAGGGCGCCGAGGAAGACGATGCGGCGGACGCCGGCGTCCGCGCAGGCCTGCGCGAAGTTCCGGGCGCCCTGCGCTTCCTTCTCCGCGAAGTCGCCGTCCTCGGCCATCGCGTGGACGAGGTAGACGGCGGCATCGGCGTCCTGCAGCGCCGGGCGGAGCGATGCGGGGTCCTGCACGTCGGCGCCGAAGTCGAGCACGCCGGGCTTGGACGGCCGTGCGGAACGGGCGAGCGAGTGGACCGTTCTCCCTCCGGCGACCAGGCGATCGACCAGGCGTGCGCCGACGTAGCCGGAAGAGCCGGCGACGGCGATGCGCCGGAAGGGAGCCGGGCTCTCGAGGAGTCGGGCGCGGAATTCAGTCAGGGTAGGCATGGTTGCATCTCCGCTGTAGATGCACATATCTTTACCACATATTGCGTCATGAACTTTATCTATTTGCTAATAATATGATGCAAAATATTGACAATCGACCGGGAGTGGATCATGATTCCCTCCATGAACACCCCCACTAATATCCGCCTCCGCATCGGCGCGGCCTCCCGCTCTTCAGGCGTCTCCCCCCATACCATCCGCTCCTGGGAACGCCGCCATCACGCCCTCGCCCCTTACCGATCAGACGCGGGCGGACGCCTGTACACCGAAGCGGATGTCCAACGCCTGCTCCTCCTCAGGCGCGCCGTCGATGCCGGTCACGCGATCGGGTCCATCGCCCACCTCCCTGATTCCGACCTCGCCCGACTGGGACGCACTTCCGCCCTCGACCCTGCCCGGGAACTCAGCAACCGCTTCATGGAGGCAGTCAGCCGATTCGACCCCGAATCCGCGGAGCGCGAACTCAACCGTGCCGCTGCGCTCTTCCCGCAGGACCGACTCGTCCGCGAAGTCCTCGCGCCGTTGCTCCGCGACATCGGCGAGCGCTGGGCCCACTCCGAGATCGGCATCGCCCAGGAGCATCTCGCCACGAGCCTCATCCGCGCGCTTCTCGTCACCCTCATCCGTCTCCAGCCGCCCCCTGCCGGTGGACGCCCGATCGTGTTCGCCACCCTCGAAGGCGAACGCCACGAAATGGGCCTCCTCCTCGCCGCCTTCCTCGCCGCCGCCCGCCGCCGGCGCGTCGTCTACCTCGGCACCGAAGTCCCCGCCGCCGACCTCGCCCACGCCGCCCGCAACTGCAACGCCTCCGCCATCGCCCTCAGCCTCGTCTCCGCCGGCGATGCCTCCGATGCCCTCGACCTTCTCGCGGCCCTCGCCCCCCGAGACACCGCCGTTTGGCTGGGGGGAAGCGCCGCCCAGGCGTATGCCGCCGTCGCCGCGTCCCGCGGTTGGAAAGTCCTCGCCGGGACCGACGACCTCGATGCGATTCTCGTTTAGCCCCGCGGAGATTCTGTGACCGGAGCGCCGCTCCGCGCCCCCCTCCACCTCCTATCCCGCACCGAAATTCAAATTCTCCTTAACAAGAGGTCGCTCAGCAGCTCCACGATGAAATTGTGCCATTCAGACGACGCGGTTTTCGACGGCATGCAAGGAGGAGACCGGAATCGATGTCGGTGAACATCGATGAGGATC
>JABWAY010000527.1 GCA_013360825.1 Candidatus Brocadiia bacterium
TTTGCGCGCCGAGCCAGGGGGCGGCGGTGACCGCGTCGCATCCCCAGGCGGCGCACCACTCGGCATAGGCGGCCGCCGTGTCGGTCACGTCGCACCGTTTCACGTCGGCGACGGTGAGGAGTCCCAGCGAGCGCGCGTGTCCGAGCGTCTCCGCCAGCGCGTCCATCCCCGCTGGCCCGAGCCGCTCGTAGAAGGCCGCGTTCGGCTTGACGGCGCAGCAGGCGCCGCGGACGGCGTCGAGGAGGGCGCGGTTGAAATCGGCGACGGCGCGCGCGGGAGGACGCCCCGCGAACTCCGCCGGCAACTGGTCGGGGCGCGGGTCGAGCCCGACCACGGCGACGGACCGGGCGGCGCGGACGGCGGCGAGAAGGCGGTCGGCGAAGGTCATGGGAGTCTCCGGGAGCGGAAGCGGCGATCTTCGCAGGCCCGGCGCGCGGCGGAAAGATTTGAGTCCACGCCCCCCGCGCGGCGTGGGTTACAATCCTGCACCCGGAGGTAATCCCTTGGCCGACCCCAGACACGACACCATGTTCGGCACGATCGCGGTCCAGCTCGGACTCGTGTCGGTGCAGCGCGTCAACGAGTGCCTCGAGATCCAGAAGCAGACCCAGACGCTGGGCGGCGCTTCGAAGCGTCTCGGCGACCTGCTGATCGAGAAGGGGTACCTGACGCGCGGGCAGTCGGAGCAGATTTTCCGCGAGCAGGGCGCGCGGGGCGGCCACACGCACATCCACGGGTACAAGATCCTCGCCCGGATCGGCCAGGGGGCGATGGGAAGCGTTTTCAAGGCGCTGCAGGTCTCGATGGACCGTGTGGTGGCGCTGAAGATCCTGGCGCCGAAGTACGGGCAGAATCCGCGGTTCGTGGAGCGGTTTTTCCGGGAGGCGCGGGCGGTGGCGAAGCTGAACCACCCGAACATCATCCAGGGGATCGACGTCGGCGAGTCGAACGGCGTGCACTATTTCGCGATGGAGTACGTGGACGGGCCGACGGTGGGGCAGCTGCTGCGGCGGGGCGGGGCGCTGGACGAGCGGCGCGCGGCGCAGATCGGGCTGCAGACGGCGCGGGCGCTGGAGCACGCCTGGAGGCACGGGCTGGTGCACCGGGACGTGAAGCCGGACAACGTGATGCTGACGCGCACCGGGGCGGCGAAGCTGTGCGACCTGGGGCTGGCGAAGGTGCAGTCCGGGGACGCCTCGATGTCCGAGGCGGGGGTGTCGATGGGGACGCCGAACTACATTTCCCCGGAGCAGGCGCGCGGCGAGGCGGACGTGGACATCCGGAGCGACATCTACTCGCTGGGCTCGACGATGTACCACATGGTCACGGGGCAGGTTCCGTTTTTCAGCGAGAGCGCGGCGGTGGTGATCGCGCGGCACCTGAACGAGGCGCCGCGGCCGCCCCGGGAGGTGAACGCGCTGGTGAGCGAGGGGATGTCGGCGGCGGTGCTGCGGATGATGCACAAGGACCGCATGCGGCGGTACCAGAACCCGGCGGAGCTCGCGGGGGACCTGGAGCTGCTGGCCAATCCGCCCGCGCACGCCGCGCCGCCGCCCCC
>JABWAY010000528.1 GCA_013360825.1 Candidatus Brocadiia bacterium
CCGCCCGCCCACCCCACCTCCACATCCGCGCGCCACTCCCCGCAGACCCACGCCAGGCGCGCGCGCACCGACCCGGACCCGCTCCTCACTCCTTCGCCCGCGCCCGCCGACGCTGCCGCTCCCGCCAGACCCGGAAATACTCCGGATGCGACTCCCGCCAGTCCTTCATGTACTCCCGCTGCCGGTCCGTCTTCCAGTAGTTCGGATGCTTCCGCTTCCACCCCGCCATGTACTTCTTCATGTACCCCGCCCGCCGCGCCGCCCGGCACGTCTCCCGGCTGCAGTACTGGTGCACCCGGTTCCGCGCCTTGAACTCCTTGCCGCACGCCGGACAGCGCTTCGTCGACTTTCGCGCCGCCATCGTCACTCCTCCCCGGGACTCCGCAGCGGAGCCATCAGACGCTCCATCCGCCGCGGGTCGATTGTCAGTCGGATTGTTCGAAACTTCGCCACAAGCGCCGTCCCGACCGGCGCCTTCCTCGGCCGCGTCACGTGCTTCGCCTGAGTGTACGTGACGTCCACCACCGCACGTCCCCTCGCCTTGGAATGGTACGCCGCAAGGTGGGCCGCATCCAAGAGCGTCTCCTGCGTGAGCTCCTTTCCCTTCGCACACCTCACCACCACGTGCCCGCCCCCCTGGTGCTGCACATGAAGCCACCAGTCGTTCCCCCGCGCGAGCCGGAACGACAGCTGCGCGTTTTCCTCCGCGGAGCGCCCGACGAGGATGTCCGCGCCGTCGGCGCTGACGAAATGCCGCGGCCCGTCGCGCCGCTGGGTCCTCACCGGCTCCACCATCGACACGACGCGGGGAAGGAGCTTGAGCGCCCGGAACCGTTCCTCGAGGGTCCGCAACGCCTCCAGATGGTCGGCGGCGTCGAGCTGGACGGTCAGCTGTTCCATCGTCGTCACGGTCTTCTCCTCCGCGGCCAGGCGCCGGGCGACCTCCTCCTGCCCCCGCAGCGCCTTCCGGTGCTGCCGGAAATACTCCTGCATGTTCTCCAGCGCGCTCTTCTTCGGCTCGAGCGGGATCTCCAGGTCCGGCCCGCCGAACATGTTCGGCAGCCGCACCGACGCCACCCCCCGGGGGACCTCGGCGAGCCGCGCCTTCAGCGTCTCGCCGTACAGCCTCAACTCGTCCGCGCGGGCCACGTCCGCTTCCGCCGCGCGCAGCCGGAAGACCCGGCCCCGCGCCTTGTCCTTCCCCCGGTCCAGCGCCTTCCGCAGCCGCTCCGCCAGCTCCCGCGCGGGATCGGGAGCCCCGTCCCCGCCCAGCCCTTCCTTATCCTTTGAAGGCGTCGACGATCCGGCCATATCCCGACTCCACGCTGCAGAGGGCCACGAACGCCACGAGGAGCGACGCCCCGCCGGCGACGACGGCGAGCAGGACGGCGACAAGCAGGGGCTTTCCGTACAGCCGCGCCGCTGCGAGCCCCTCGCAGGCCGCCCGTGCGGACCAGATTGCCGGAAGGGGAAGGAGGATGGCGCCGAGGCCGCGGACGGGGACGAGGCAGATCGCCGCCCCCCACGCCGCGGTCGCGAGGCCCGCCGCCGCCCCG
>JABWAY010000003.1 GCA_013360825.1 Candidatus Brocadiia bacterium
GACCTGATGCAGTGAGCGCAGACGGCATTCAGGCGCCGGACGGCATTGTGGTGCCGCCGCCGGCCGCCGAGCCCCGGCCACCCGGACGCACGGTGACCGCCAGCCGGCTCGCCCGCCACCCGCCGTGAGCGCGAGCCGCGGCCCGTGCTGCGCGGGGAGCTCGAGACCTTCGTCGTCGGGCCCAGCAACGAGCTGGCCTACTCCGTCACCGCCGCGCTCGTCCGCAACCCGGGCCAGGCCTTCAAGCACCTGATCCTGCACGGCGGCTGTGGCCTCGGCAAGACGCACCTGCTACAGGCGGTGTGCAACGGCATCAGCCGCACCCACCCCGAGCTGGTTTGGCACTTCGTGTCCGGCGAGGTCTTCACCAACGAGTTCATCGCCGCGTTTCGAACCGCAACGCTCGACCAGTTTCGAGCGCGGTATCGCAACATCGACCTGCTCGTCATCGACGACATCCACTTCCTCTCCAACAAGAAGGCCACGCAGGAGGAGTTCCTGCACACGTACAATGCGATCGACGCCTGCGGGAAGATGGTTGTCCTCTCTTCCGACCGCCATCCGCGCAGCATGTCGACCCTGTCCGAGCCATTGGTCAACCGGCTCGTGGCGGCGATGGTCGTCGAGATCGGGCCGCCCGATTACTCGATTCGCCGCGAGATTCTCCGCCGCAAGGCCGCGGTCATGCAGTGCGACCTGCCGGACATGGCCCTCGACTTCCTCGCCCAGCGCGTCACGCGCAACATCCGCGAGCTGGAAGGCGCGTTGCAGAAGCTGGTAGCCCTGGCTTCGCTGACGCGGGAGCCGCTGACGCTCGATCGCGTCCGGCGGGCCGTCGAGGAGTACGTTCCCGCCGCCCGGGCCCCGGAGCCGGCCCAGATCGTCCGTCAGTGCGCGCAGCACTTCGGCGTCACCGTTGACGCGTTGAACTCGAGCTCACGCGATCGCACCGTGACCCTCGCGCGAGGCGTCGCGATTTTCCTGCTGCGGCGGCATACGCGGCTGAGCTACCCCGAGATCGGCCGCCTGCTCGGCGACAAGCGGCACTCGACCGCGATCATGGCTGCCCGCCGGATCCAGGACCTGCTCGACCGCGACCAGTCGGTGACGTGGCACACGGCGGGCGGCGCGCGCGACGCCCCGCTGCGCTGCCTGATCGACGAACTGGAGCAGCGCCTGCTCCAGTGACGCAGGCCGTCCGCCGGAGACGGCCCGCCACGGACGGAACGTCCCCCTGGGCGGCACGGATGCCGCCCGCCTTCCTTCCTCCCCCGCTCCCCCGCTTCCAGCCCCACCCCTAGCGCGGTTCACGGCGCCGGTCGTGCGCTCGTATAATCTGGCCGGCAGCGGGGCCAGCCGCGATGCGCAATGCATCGACGCGCAGGCTTGCTGCTAAGGAGCGACGGATGCTTGCGCGCAGGATCTGGCGACGCATGGCGCTCTCGTGCATGAGCGGTGGCACGCTGCTGGCGGCGGGCTGCCTGGCCACGCTGGAGCGGAACATCGACCTGATACTCTCGCCGGCCGCGACGGAGAACATTCTCCGCGCCCCGTACAGCGCCGTGTCCACGCTGGTTCAGCTCGTGGCCCGCTACGTGCGCGGAGGCTGAGCATGCCCGCCCTGCTCGTGCGCTATCCGCCGGGGAAGACGCACCGCTTCGAGCTCTCGTCCAGCCCGCTGACCGTGGGCCGATCCGAGGCGTGCGACATTCATCTGCCCAGCGAGGAGATCTCGCGCGAGCACGCCCACATCTGGATCGACGAGCACAACCGCGTCCTCGTTCAGGATCGCCGCTCCAAGAACGGCACGCGCGTCGACGCCGGCGAGACCTTCCGCAACGAGGTGCGGGTGGCCCGCCGGTCGATCCGCGTGGGCGAATTCGAGCTGGAGATCGTCGAAGCGCCGCCGGCGGACGACACTGCCGACACGCGCGTGGTCTTCCAGCCCGATCCCCCCACCGCCTCGGGCGACGCCAGCTTCTTCCCCCCCACACGGCAACTCGACCTGAACACACAGCGCCTCTCGCTCCTGATGAGCCTGGCCGAGCGGATCAGCGGCGTCTTCGACCGCAAGCAACTGCTCGAGCAGGCGCTCGATGCCTGCTGCGAGGCGCTCTCCTTCGAGCGCGGCCTGATCGTCATCAAGACCCAGCGCGGCGACACGGAGGCCCCCGTGACGCGCAACGTGCAGCGGGACGCCAGCGGCGCGTACACGGTCAGCCGCACGCTCATCAACCGGGCCCTGCTCCACGGCGAGCGGGCCGTGGTCAACAACCTCGCCACCGACATGGTCGGCAACATCAGCGACAGCCTGGTCCGCTTCCCGATCTGCTCCGCGCTGTGCGTGCCCATCCTGCACCGTGATGAGATCCTGGGCGCCATCTATGGCGACCGCATTACCCAAGCCTCCACTTACACCAACGAGGACGTGGACTTCCTGGCGGCCATCGCGCGGCAGGTCGGCGTCGACCGCGTCTTCGCCGGCGTGGCGCCCCGCAAGAAGGCGGAACTGATCGCGGAGCTCAAGGCCGACGGCCCGGTCGCCATGGTCGGCGACGGCGTCAATGACGCCCCCGCGCTTGCCGTCGCCGACGTCGGCATCGCCATGGGCACCGGGTCCGACATCGCCGCCGAGGCGGGGCACATCGTCCTCGTGCGCGCCGACCTCCGCGACGTGGAAGCCGCGATCGATCTCAGCGCGCGGGTCCTCCGGACCATCCGGCAGAACCTCTTCTGGGCCTTCGCCTACAACGTCGCGATGATTCCCGCGGCCGCGCTGGGCTGGCTGAACCCGATGATCGCCGCCGGCGCGATGGCCGTCAGCAGCCTCAGCGTCGTCGCGAACTCGCTCCGCCTCCGCCGCGCCTGACCCCGGGCCCCTACTTCATCGTGCGCGGCTCGCGCTCCCAGATTTTCCGGAGCACCGACTCCAGCCGCTCCCGGACCTCCGCGTCGGGATGGTCCTTCATCAGGCGCGCCACCGCCTCCGCCGCCCCCGCCCCCCGCGCCGTCAGCATCTCGGTCGCACGCAGCCGCTCGTTCGTGTCCTTCGAGGCCAGGAGATCCGCATCCCGGCGCAGCGCAAGGTCCTCGTCCTCCGTCAGACGCCTCGCCCCCCGGAGCTCCTCCAGAATGTCCTCCACCTCGGGGCGCATGACATACACGTACTCGAACGTGACGCGCGGAGTCGCAAAGGTCCGGACACGGATGTGCAGGTAGGCCCCCTCGCCGCTCCGCAGCCGGAACCAGGCACTCTCGGGCTGAAGCTCCCGGATGTCCACCTCGCCGGGCTCCAGCGCCTGGGCCAGCGCCGGCCGGCGCGCGGCGTCGATCTTCCCGAATCCCTCGGGAACCCCCGCGCCGATCCCGAAGATCCCCCGGACGGTCAGGATCGAACCGCCCCCCTGCGAGCGGACGATCGCGATGTCCCCCCTGTGACCCGGGTCGTTCCGGTCTTCCTCGAAGCGCCACGTGTCGCGGCCGAAGGCGTCGAGGGAGAAGGTTCCGGTCTTGTAGAAGCGGGGGAAGGTGCCGATGAGGCCGCGCGCGGCGGTCTCGTTTTTCCCCTGGTTGCGCCAGCGGACCTCGATGGAGTAGAGGGCATAGCGCTCCGCGTCGATGACGAGCGACGGGACGCCGGGCTTCCCGAGAACCGTCTCCCGTCCGCGATCGAGAAGGAGGACCTCGTAGGCGTCGGCGTCCTCGACCTTCGGCCAGGTCAGGGTGAGTTTTCCGTCGGCGAATTCGCCGCGGACGTCCTCCGCCACGGCGGGGACGGCGAGGAGGGCCAGGAGCAGCGGAAGGGCGGCGCGCGGCATGGTGTCTCCGGGGAGGGGGCAGGACTCGAGGCCGTTCACAGGGGCCGGGGAGGGCAGTTTACGTGATCCCGGCGGGTTGTCCCTCCCCGAGGAGAAACCATGTTCCTTTTTCCGGAAGTCTCATAGGATTCCGCAACACCCCCGCAACCCCACAACACCGGAGGCAGGCACCCATGATCCGCGTCAACACCACGCGCCGGCTCGAGCGCACGGACCTTCTGGTCCTCTTTGCCGAAGAACCGCCCACGAAGGACCAGAAGCCCGCCTGGCGCTGGTCGACGCTCTCGGGGGATGCGAATCGCCGGCTGGTCGCGGCGCTGGAGAAGGAACGGTTCACGGGACGGACCGCGCAGACGTTCGTCTGGCACGCCGCGGATACGAACGCGGAGCGCGTTCTGGTGGCGGGGCTGGGGAAGGCGGCGAAACGGGACGTGGATCTGACGATCCGCGCGGCGGGGGCGGCGGCGCGGAAGGCGCGGGACATCGGGGCGCTGCGTGTCGCGGCGGAGCTGCCGCCGGCGGGGAAGGTCGGGGAGGAGAGGAGCGCCCAGGCGATCGCGGAGGGGTTCATGCTCGGGGCCTACGAGTTCGACCGGTACCGGTCGCGGGAGCCCCAGAAATCCTTCGAGGCGGTGACGATCGTGGCGGCGCCGGAGAGGGCGCTGAAGCTGGCGGAGATCATGTGCCGGGCGACGCTGTTCGCGCGGGATCTGGTCAACACCCCCGCGGGAGACTGCGCGCCGCGGCACCTCGCCGATGCGGCGCGAAAGCTCGCCGGGGCGCACGTGAAGGTGACGGTCTGGGGGCCGAAGGAGATCGAAAAGAAAAACATGGGCGGGCTGATCGGGATCGGGAAGGGATCGGACGAGCCGTATCATTTCATCATGCTGAAGTATGAGGGCAGGAAGGGGGCGAAGAAGATCGCGGTCTGCGGCAAGGGGATCACCTTCGACTCCGGCGGGCTCTGCATCAAGCCGGCGGACGGGATGGGAACGATGAAGTGCGACATGAGCGGCGCGGCGGCCGTCCTCGGGCTGTTTGCGGCGATCAGCGAACTGAAGCCGGAGTGCTCCGTCTACGGGTACATCCCCGCGGCGGAGAACATGACCGGCGGGAGCGCGGTGAAGACGGGGGACGTCCTGCGGACGGCGAGCGGGCGGACCATCGAGGTCAACAACACCGATGCGGAGGGGCGGGTGGTCCTGGCCGACGCGATGACGGTCGCGCGCGAGGACAAGCCCGACGAGATCATCGACCTCGCGACCCTGACGGGCGCCTGCGTCGTCGCCCTCGGCGACCAGGTCGCGGGACTCTTCGCGAACGACGACGCCCTGGCCGCGGGGATCGAGGCGGCGGCGAAACGCGCGGGCGAGCGGTTCTGGCGGATGCCGATCGTGAGCGAGTACCGGGACCTGCTGAAGTCGGAGATCGCCGACATCAAGAACAGCGGCGGGCGTTACGCCGGGGCGATCCAGGGCGCGCTGTTCCTGCAGGAATGGGCCGGGGAACAGCCCTGGGCCCACCTCGACATCGCGGGGCCTGCGTGGACGGACAAGGGGCTTCCGTACTGCCAGCCCGGGGGGACCGGGTTCGCGGTGCGGACCCTGCTGGAATACGTGACCGCGCAGGGCCGGTAGCAGCGGGGAGCGGGGTCGCGCGGGCCCGGGAGGCGGTCTACTTCCGGAACTGCTTCCTCACGATGTCGAAGACCGTCTGCTTTCCGTCGCCCCCGCAGCCTTTGCAGGACAGGTCGACCGCGTCCCCGAGCCGGATCCCGCCGATTCCCAGGCAGGATTCGCAGGTGCGGATCGGCACCAGGAACGCCGCCGCAAGGGCGGCGAGGCCGACCAGAGCCAGCAGCCTGGTTCCGAATCCGCGGCGTGGGGACGCACTCATGGGGCTTTCTCCGAAGGGACTCCCATTCTCCGCGAATCCGGCGCGGTGTCAGCGAGATTCTGCGGTTCCGGGTGATGCGCCCCCGTCCCGCGCCGCCGGAGGTAGAATCCCACCGCCATGTTTCCTCCCTCCCTCTGTGTCTTCGCGCGCCGCCCGGAATCCGGCCGTGTGAAGACCCGCCTGGCGGCCGAGATCGGGGCGGAGGCGGCGCTGGGAGCGTACAGGGATTGCCTCCGCGCGGTCGCGGCGCAGGCGGCGCGGATCGCGCCGCGCGGTTCGCTCCGGGGACTGTTCGTCTTCGGGACGCCCGACGGCTGCGTGAACGACATGGCGGCCTGGTTCCCGCGCTGGTCCGCGTTCATGGACCAGGGTGACGGCGACCTCGGCGAGCGGATGGGGCGCGCGTTCCGGCGCTGCTCCCCGGCCGTCCTGATCGGGACCGACTCCCCCGACCTCCCGGACGCGCACGTCGAGCAGGCGTTCCGCGATCTGGAGTCGCACGACGTCGTCCTCGGCCCCGCGGAGGACGGCGGTTATGTCCTGATCGGGCTGCGGGAACAGCGCCCGGATCTGTTCCGGGACATCCCGTGGTCCACGCCGGCCGTGCTCGAGACGACGTTGAAGCGGGCTGCGGGACTCCGGGTCTCCTTGCTCCCCCCCTGGTACGACATCGACACGCGCGCCGACCTGGAGCGGTGGCGGCGCGGGACCGCCGGCGCGCAGGGATGACCTCTCCCCGGATCGCGGTCGTCATTCCCGCGCTGAACGAGGAGAAGAGCCTGCCGCTCGTCCTGGCCGCCCTTCCGACCGTCGAGGATGTCGTGGTCGTGGACAACGGCTCGACGGACCGGACGGCGGAGGTCGCGCGGGCGGGAGGGGCTCGCGTCGTGGAGGAACTCCGGCGCGGGTATGGGAGCGCGTGCCTGGCGGGGATCGCGGCGCTGGGGGACCCGGACATCGTGGTCTTCGTGGATGCGGACTTCAGCGATCATCCCGAGGAACTCCCCCTTCTGACGGCGCCGATCGCGGCGGGGGAGGCCGACATGGTGATCGGGTCGCGCTCGCTCGGCGAGCGGGAGCGCGGCGCGCTCCTCCCGCAGGCCCGGTTCGGGAACGCGCTGGCCTGTTTCCTGATGCGCGTCCTCTACGGCCACCGCTACACCGACCTCGGCCCGTTCCGGGCGATCCGGGCCTCCTCGCTGCGGGCGCTCGGGATGCGTGACCGGAATTTCGGCTGGACCGTGGAGATGCAGATCCGGGCGCTCCGGCACGGGCTGCGGATCCGGGAGGTGCCGGTCCGTTACCGCTGCCGGATCGGGACGTCGAAAATCACCGGTACGATCTCGGGCACGATTCGTGCAGGATATAAGATCCTGTGGACGATCTTCCGCCACGCCCTTTCCCGAAAGGCCTGAACGTCAAATCCCATGACGCTTCGTAAAACCGGTTTCCTCCTCGCCCTCGTCCTCGGGGCCCTCCCCGCCGCGGCCGGTGAACGCTGGTTCAAGGAACGCGTCCGCTTCGAAAACCTCCCGGACGCCTCCCGGACTCATGACCCTGACACCGCGCTGGCGTTCTCGGTGATACCGCAGGGGAAGTACAAGTGGGGCTGGATGGCGGTCACCTATCCGGACGGGACGGTCGCCAACTTCGAGAAGGCGGAGGTGAAGAACGGGAAGGCGAAGTTGAGTCTTCCGCTCGACCAGGGGAAAGGGAAGTACGTGGTGGAATTCCTGGTTGAAGGCGAGCTGGGGCCGGCGGTGGGGGCGATCTTCCACTACTACTGCGGCGTGCCGGTGGAGGCCGAGAAGGAGCAGGACTACGCCTGGGACCCGCGCGCGGCGGACCTGATCGAGCGGGACGTTTTCAAACGGATCACGGATTTCCGGGACACGCTCGGGCTGCCGAAAGTCGTCTGGGACGAGCGGTGCGCGGACCTGGGGCGGGACCACTGCGCGGACATGATCGAGAACCGGTTCTTCGCCCATGTCTCCCCGAAGCATGGGGATCTCGCGGCGCGCGGGAAGGTCAAGTACGGGTGGAAAAACGTGATCTGGGGCGTGCCGGATCGCGCGTACGTGTCCAAGCCGGACGGTCCCATTTTCATCGGCGAGGACATCGCCTTCGACAACAACCCCGGGGCGGCGATGGATGCCTGGCTGGGGTCTCCCGGCCATCGCGCCGTGTTCATGAACAAGTTCGTGACCCACCTCGGCGTCGGCGTCCGGAAGATGGAGCAGATGGAGAACGGGTTCCTTGTGCGCCGGATCTACCTGGTCGCCGCCTTCGCCCTGTATGCGGACTCCAATATCGCAAAGGCCGAACAGGAAGCGGCGGAAAAGGCGCTCGAGGCGAAGGCCTGGCCGCAGCTCCAGAAGGCCGAGGACCTCGAGGCGCGGGACGCCCCGGCCGCGGTCGATCTCTACGAGGAGATCGCGGCGAAATGGCCCACGACGGCCTCAGGCCGGAAGGCGGCGGCGCGGGCGAAAGAGCTGAAGGAGCGGGAGGACTGGGCGGCGATCGTCAAGGCCGCCACCAGCCGCAGGGAGGCGCGGCAGTGGGTGGAACGGGCGCGCATGCTGATCGACAACAAGAAACCCGAGAATGCGCGCGTCTGGCTGGAAAAAACGCTGGAAACCCATCCGGACACCCCCGAGGCCGAGGAGGCCCGCAGGATGCTCCAGGCCCTTCCAAAATAGTTCCCTTCCGCGGAATTCCGAATTTCGCGTAACGAGCCGGATTCCGCCCGTCCTTCGTGCAGACGTGGGGGGGCCAAGATTACTGATACGGAGGCAGCCATGAGATTTCTGCTCGCACTGATGGCCGCGGCGGTGTTCATGACCGGCGGTGTGGCCGGCGCCGAGGGTGCCGGGAAGGGCAAGGTGGAGAGGAAAGAGGAGGTCAAGCGCCGGAAGAAGGCGGATGAGGAGAAGAAGGCGCGGAAGGCGAAGGAAGAGATGAAGAGGCGCAAGGCGGCGGAGGAGATGAAGAAGCGCCGGATGATGGAGGAGAAGCGGAAGCGGGAGATGGAGGAGAAGAAAAAGAGGGAGATGGAGGAGAGGCTGAAGGGCGAGGGCGGTTGCGAAGAGGGGAAGGATGGCAAGAAGGGGAAGGATGGGGCGGAGGGGAAAGAGGAGAAGGAGCGCAAGGAGCGGAAAGACGGGGATGGCGTGAAGAAGCTCTAACCCCGCCGCCGGCGACGCCGATCAGAACACGCGCACCCGGTCCATCGACCGGGTGTTCTTGCAGGCGGCCCCGGCTGGCCGGACAGCGTGGAGGCCTGCCCGCGGCTTCTGGCTATTCCCGGGGGCCGGTATCCGCGGCGGCGCCCCGCGAGGCGGTTCCGCGATGTCGGGTTCGGGAATTCCGGCGCGGCGGCAGCAGACACCCCCGACTCAGTTCAGCAGCTCCGCCAGCGCGCGGGCGCTCCACTCGATCACCGGCTGCGGGAAGACGCCGAGGAGGAGCGTGCCCGCGGCGGTGAGGGTCAGGGCCAGCCCCGCCCCCCAGGCGTCGGCGCCGACCGGATGCTCCTCGCCCTTCTCCGCGGGCTTCATGTACATCGCGACCACGATCTTCAGGTAGTAGTAGGCCGCGATCATCGATGTTCCGATCCCGATGACGGCGAGCCAGAGGAAGCGGGACGCGTCCGGCGAGGGGCCCGAGGCGTGCTCGATGGCTTCCCGGAAGACGACGAATTTCCCCATGAATCCCGCGGTCGGCGGGATTCCGGCGAGCGACGCCATGAACAGGGTCATGGCGGCGGCTGCGCCGGGGCGGCGTGCCGCGAGGCCCGAGAAAGAGGAGATGGTCTCGAGTTCGTCGCCCGGGCGCGCAAGGAGGGAGATGAGACCGAACGAGCCGACGGTCGTGACGGCGTAGGCGGCGAGGTAGAAGAGCACCGAGGATCCCGACGAGGGGTTCTCCGAGGAGACGATCACGCCGACGAGCACGTATCCGGTGTGCCCGATGGAGGAATAGGCGAGGAGGCGCTTGAGGTTGGTCTGGGCGAGGGCGAAGACGTTCCCGACGATCATGGTTGCGGCGGCGATGAGGAACAGGACGGCGCCCCATGTGGCGCCGAGCGACGGGAACGCGACCATTCCGGCGCGGAGCAGGAAGGTGAAGGCGGCGACTTTGACGACGGCGGCCATGAACCCGGTGACGGGAGCGGGGGCGCCCTCGTAGGCATCCGGAACCCACCCGTGGAACGGGACGGCGCCGATCTTGAACCCGGTGCCGATCAGGAACATGCCGAGGCCGGCGAGGAGGAGCGGGTTGTCGAACGGGACGCGTCCCACGGATTCCAGGGAGAGGAGGGCGGCCTGGGCGGAGGTGGACGCGGCCGTCGGCTGCGAGATGACGGCTCCGTAGAGCAGGGCCACGCCGAACAGAAGGAACCCGGTGGCGAACGCCCCGAGGATGAAGTACTTCACGGCGGCTTCGACTGACTTCTCGCGGTCGCGGGTGATGGCGACGAGGCAGTAGACGGGGATGGAGAGCACTTCGATGCCGAGGAACGCGGACATGAGGTCCCCGGCCTGCGTGAGGAGGAGAGCGCCGGAACCCGCGGTCAGCATCAGGGCGTGATACTCGCCGAAATCGACGCCGGCGGCGCGCGTGTAGCTCGCGGACATGAGGACCGAGAGGGCCGTGGCGGCCACGACGGTCAGTCCCGCGAATACGGCGACCCCGTCGACGCGGAGGGCTCCGCCGAAGGCGGACTCGGGGCGTCCCCACAGCCCGGCGAGGACGAACGCCGCGGCGGCCAGGGAGCCGAGGGAGATGAACGGGAGCAGGCCCGCATCGCGGGTCGGGGTGAACAGGTCGGCCATGACGGCCAGCGCGGCCCCTGCCAGCAGGATGAGGATCGGGCTGAGGAGGAAGAGGTCGTGCGCGCTCACCGGCATCAGCGCTCCTCCTCTGACGGCGGGGCGGAGACGCGGGCGGAATCCCGCACGTCCTGGACCAGCTTTGTCAGCGTCGGCTCCATTCTGGACAGGAGCACGTTCGGGGCGAGGCCGATGAAGAAGATCAGGACGAGCAGCGGGAGCAGCGTCGCCCATTCCCGGCCCCTGAGATCCCCCAGCGCCTCGTTTTCCTCGTGAACGATCTTTCCGAACAGCACGCGCTGGACCATCCAGAGCATGTAGACGGCACCGAGAACGACGCCGGAGGTCGCCAGGATGGCCGCCAGCGGCTGGGTTTCGAAGGCGCCGAGCAGGATCAGGAACTCGCCGACGAACCCGTTGGTTCCCGGGAGCCCGATCGAGGAGAGCGTCACGATGATCAGCACCGCCGAGAACGCCGGGACGACCCTGGCGATCCCGCCGAAGTCCTCCAGGAGACGGGTGTGCCGGCGTTCGTAGAGGACGCCCACGCAGAGGAAAAGGGCGCCGGTCGAGATCCCGTGATTGATCATCTGGAGGACGGCGCCCTGCAGGGCCTTCTCGCTGAAGGCGAACATTCCCAGCACGCAGAAGCCGAGGTGCGCGACGCTGGAATAGGCGATCAGCTTCTTCATGTCCTCCTGAGCCAGACACATCAGCGAGCCGTAGATGATTCCGATGACCGCGAGCGCGATCATGACCGGGGCGTAGTGGGCGGCCGCCTCGGGGAAGAGCGGGATGGCGAACCTGAGAAGGCCGTAGGTGCCCATCTTGAGCAGGACGCCTGCGAGAATGACGGAGCCGGCGGTCGGGGCCTCCACGTGCGCGTCCGGAAGCCATGTGTGCAGCGGCCAGACGGGAACCTTCACGGCGAACGCGACGGCGAAGGCGACGAAGCAGACGCGGGAGACGTCCAGCGCGAGCGGGGATGCCCGCAGCGCCTCCCGGATCGACGCGAGGTCGAATGAGGTCGCCCCGCTCTGGAAGTAGAGATAGAGGATGGCGATGAACATCGGCAGCGAACCGACCACCGTGAAAATGAAGAACTTGAGCGCCGCGTAGATCCTGCGCCGGCCGCCCCAGACGCCGATGATCAGGAACATCGGAATCAGCATCGCTTCCCAGCACACGTAGAACAGCAGAAGGTCCTGGGCGGCGAACGTCCCGAGCATCGCGGCCTCGAGGAGGAGGAAGGCCGCCATGTACTCCTTGACGCGGTCCTGGATCGACCAGCTTGCGAGGATGCAGATCGGCGTGAGAAACGTGGTCAGGAGAGCCAGGGGCATGGAGAGCCCGTCGAGGCCGAGCGACCAGGTGATGCCGAGCGCGGGCACCCAGGCGCGGTTCTCGACGAACTGGAGCGCCGCCGTCCCTTCGCGGAACTCCGTCCACAGCGGGATGGACAGGAGGAAGACGAGGAACGAGACGGAGAGGGCGGCGAGGCGCGTTTCGCGCACATTGGCGCGGGGCATGAACAGGAGGGCGACGGCACCGACGACCGGCGCGAAGATCAGCGTGGAGAGGACGGGGTAGCCCGTCATGCGGCCACCCCCGACCAGACGACGAATCCCAGGACGAGCATGGCTCCCGCGAGGAACCAGACGGCGTAGGTCCCGACGGCGCCGTCCTGGATCCGGCGGGCGGCCTCGCTGATCACCTCGGCGACCAGCGCGATGAGGTTTACGAACATGTCGATCAGGAGCACGTCGACGAAGGTCCAGAGGATCACCGCGATCACTTTCACGGGCCGGACGATGACCCGGTCGTAGGCCTCATCGATGTAGAACCTGTCGCGGACCAGGGCGTACATCTGCCCCATGGCCGCGGACCGCTGCACAAACGCGGCGGGCAGCCCCGGGTTTTTCACGTAGATCCAGAGCGCGAGCCCCGAGCCCGCGAAGGCAATCAGGGTCGAAACGACCATCAGCCCCATCTCCGCGGCATGGTGATCCCCCGCGGCGGCCGCGGCGGCGGGCTTGAATGTCCCCAGCACGGGGGCCAGCCAGGCGGAGAACCACGCCGAACCGTGGAGCACCTCCGGGACGTTCAGGAACCCCGCCCCCGCCGACAGGATCGCGAGAATGGCGAGCGGCAGCACCATCGTCCACGGCGACTCGTGCGCGTGCGAGTGCACCTCCGCGGAGCCGCGCGGCTGCCCGAGGAACGTCATCGCGACGAGGCGGAACATGTAGAACGAGGTCAGGGCGCTGCTCAGCAGCGCCATCGTGCCCAGAATCAGCCCCTGCGGGCTCGACCAGGCCCTCCACACGATCTCGTCCTTCGAGAAGAACCCCGCCAGCGGCGGGATCCCGGCAATCGCGATCGTCCCGACCAGCATCGTGGCGAACGTCGCCGGAAGCTTCCCGCGCAGCCCACCCATCCGGCGCATGTCCTGCTCCCCGGACATCCCGTGGATCACGCTTCCCGCCCCCAGGAAGAGCAGGGCCTTGAAGAAGGCGTGCGTGACGACATGGAAGAACCCGGCGGAGAACGCCCCGACGCCCATGGCGAGGAACATGAAGCCGAGCTGGGAGACGGTGGAGTAGGCGAGCACTTTCTTGATGTCGGTCTGCGCCAGGCCGATGAGGGCGGCGAAGAGGGCGGTCGCGGCCCCGACGCCGGCGATGACGCCCATCGTGGCGGGAGAGAGGACGAACAGGTGCGAGAGGCGGCAGATCATGTAGAGGCCGCTGGTCACCATCGTCGCGGCGTGGATGAGCGCGGAGACCGGAGTCGGCCCCGCCATGGCGTCGGGGAGCCATGTGTAGAGCGGGATCTGGGCGGATTTCCCCGTTGCCCCGAAGAAGAGTGCGAGGGTGATCGCGGTGACGGTGGTGATGTTGAGGAAGGGGACCGGGGCCTGCAGGCGGTCCTGGGCGGTCAGGAGGTTCTGCTGGATCGCGGTGAAGTCCAGCGACCCGAACACGACGAACAGCCCGAACATGCCGAGCACGAACCCGAAATCGCCGATGCGGTTGACGATGAACGCCTTGCGGCCGGCGAGGGCCTTTTCCGGGTCCTCGTACCAGAAGCCGATCAGCAGGTAGGAGCAGAGCCCGACGCCTTCCCATCCGACAAAGAGGACCAGCAGGTTGTCTGCCAGGATGAGCACGAGCATGGAGAACATGAACAGGTTGAGATAAGCGAAGTACCGGGGGACGGACCGGTCGTGGGACATGTAGCCGGCGCTGTACAGGTGGATCAGGGTGCCGACCCCGGTGACGACGAGGAGCATCACGACGCTGAGGCGGTCCGCCACGAAGGCGAAATTGACGGTGAGCCCGGCCGTCTCGATCCACGTCCAGAGGGGGGCGTGCACGGACACGCCGGTCGTGAAGACTTCCCGCGCGACCGGAAGTGCGCAGAGGAAGCTGCCCAGGGCGGCGGCGACGCCGACCAGGGTTCCCGCGGACCGGCCAAGCCTGCGTCCGAGGATTCCATTGATCAGGAACCCCGCGAGGCAGAGGAACGGGAGGATCGTCAGGCAGCGGGCGGCGTCGTTCACCAGCGCATCGACCTCATTTCATCGGTGTCGGTCGTTTTCCTGTGCCGGAACCAGGCGAGCACGATCGCCAGGCCGACGGCCGCCTCCGCCGCCGCGACGGCCATCGTCAGCAGGACGAAGACATGGCCTGCGGGCGCGTCGGAGCCCCGGGGGTAGTAGCGGGCCAGCGCGACAAAGGCGACGTTCACGCCGTTGAGCATCAGCTCGATCGACATCAGCATGATCAGGACGTTCCGGCGCGCGACAACGCCGTAGACGCCGGTCGCGAAGAGGAGAGCCGAGAGCAGCAGGCAGTTGTGCAGCGTCATCATCCGTGGTGTCCCCCGCCCGGCGGGTCCGCCTGCGGCGCCGGACGGTCCAGGTGCCGCTTCGCGAGAATCACCGCCCCCATGGTCGCCGCCAGGATCAGCACGGAGACCACCTCGAACGGCAGGACGAACTCCGAGAACATGACCGTCCCGACGGCGTCCGGCGAGCCGAACGTGCCGGGAACCGGCGGGGCGGGGGAGAACGGCGCGCGGAGGATCGCGGCCGCGAGGAGGCCGAAGAGCACGGTGGAGCCGATTCCCGCGAGAAGCTTGAGAGGCCAGGGGCGCTCCCCGCCGAGTTCGCTCTCCTTCAGGGACAGCAGCATGATCACGAAGAGGAACAGGACCAGGATCGCCCCCGCGTAGACCATGAGCTGCATCAGCGCCAGGAACGGCGCCGCCAGGACCATCATCACTCCGGAGATCGCGCCGAAAAACAGGATGAGCGACAGCGCGGAGTACATCGGGTGCCTGCGCGTGACGGTCAGGAACGCGCCGAAGATGGCGAGGAAGCTGAAGACGACGAAGAAGGCGTCGCGAAGGTTCATCCCTGTGCCATCGCCCCCGTAAAGAGGATGTTCGCGAGGCCGAGCGGAATCATCGTCTTCCACCCGAGGTGCATCAGCTGGTCGAACCGGAACCGGGGAAGCGTCCAGCGGACCACGATGAAGAAGAACAGGAGGACGGACACCTTGGCGAAGAAGACCGCGACGGTCAGCAGGGAGAAGAACGGGGAATGATTGTGAACATCCATCCCCGGCAGGCTCCAGCCCCCGAGGAACAGGGTGGTGATCAGGCAGCAGGACGCGAACATCGCCGCGTACTCGGCGAGGAAGAACAGCGAGAACTTCATCGACGAGTACTCGGTGTGGTACCCGCCCACCAGCTCGGCCTCGCACTCCGGGAGGTCGAACGGAAGCCGGTTCGTCTCCGCGAACGCGGCGATGAAAAAGAGGACGAACGCCAGCGGCTGCCGCAGGGCGTTCCACTTCGGAATGAACCCGCCCCACGTCCCCGTCTGGTCCAGGACGATGACGTTCAGGTCCACGCTCCCCGCGGTCATCAGGACGGACACGAGCGCGAGCCCCATCGCGATCTCGTAGGAGAGCATCTGCGCGCCGGCGCGGAGTCCTCCCAGCATCGCGTACTTGTTGTTCGACGCCCATCCCCCGAATGCCAGGCCGTAGACGCTGAACCCGGTCAGGGCCAGCGTGAGCAGGACGCCGACGTTCCCGCGGCAGACCTGAAGCGGCAGCAGTTCGCCGTCCACCATCATGGGCTGCCCGAACGGGATGACGGTCGCCAGCAGGGCCGCCGGGGCAAACGCGACCGCGGGCGCGAGGATGAACAGAAACCGGTCCGTCCCCTCCGGAACCACGTCCTCCTTGAACAGGAGCTTGATGGCGTCCGCGAGCGGCTGGAAAAGGCCGAGCGGACCGACGCGATTGGGGCCGACGCGGTCCTGGATCCAGGCCGACACCTTGCGCTCGACCCAGACGAGCACCGGCACCACCTGCATGACGGTGGCGAAGACCGCGACGACGACGACCAGGTCCCAGATCCTGATGACTCAATCCCCTTTATGACGCGCGGCCATCCCCGGCCGCAGGCTCATGACCTGACGGCCGGTTCTGCCGCGGCGGTCCGGAGCGGAATCCCCCGGTCGCCTACTTCCCGATAGGTCATCTCACGGAATGCCGCCACGTCCGCACCCAGCTGACGGAATACGCCGTCCCCGGAGAGCAGGCCCGATCCGCCGGGAGGGTGCTGATTGAAGAGTTCCTGCAGGATGTCCATCGCCGGGAGCGCATCCCCGGGCGCGGTCACGACCGGACGGATCCGCTGGACGCGGCCGTCCGCGTTCACGAACGTCCCGTCCTGTTCCCAGTGCATCGTCCCCGGCAGCAGGATGTGGGCCCGCTTTGACAGAGGCGACGGGAGGACATCGATCATGACGAGGGTCCTGACCTTCTCCAGGGCCGCGTCGAGTTCAGGCGACGGGGCCGGGGCCGGCGCGGCGTTGATCACGAGCAGTGTCGAGACCTTGCCGAGGGCGACGGCGCGGGCGACCGCCGACGCTCCGGCCTCGACGGCCGACCCCCCGAGGATTTCCCGTGCGCCGCCCCGGTTCGGGTTCCTGTCGGCCTGGATCACGAATCCGCCCTTGAACTGCTGTCTCGGGCCGGGGGCCTGCTCGAGCACACCGAGGTCCGCGTCGGGCGAGAGGATCCGCAGGAGGCGCCGGAACAGGAAGAGCTCCTCGTTCGTGTTCCAGAGGCTCGCCAGGCCGGCGATGCCCCCGCCGGCGGCGGAGAGCCGGCTCCATGCTTCGCGCACGGCCTCGGCCCGCGTGGCCGGTTTGCCGTCCACGCGCGCCTGGATCAGCCGCGCGGCGGCCGGCTGGGACTTGTACGACAGCCGCCCGCCGTCGCACATCCACCAGTCGTTGACGTCCGTGTTCTCGCGGGGTTTCAGCCTGACGATTCCCTCCCGGACCGTGTCGGCGTCGACGTTGCACCCGGCGGAGCACGACGCGCAGAGCGTCTTTTCGGTCTTCGTGAACCAGACGCGCGCCTGGAACTTGAAGTCCTCGCTGATCAGGGCTCCGACCGGGCAGACGTCCTCGGTGCACATCGAGAGCGGATTGTCCAGGGGGCGTCCCGGGAAGACATCGACCACGCTGTGATCGCCGCGGTTCACGACGCAGATTTCCCCGGTGCCGGAGATTTCATCCGTGAACCTGACGCAGCGCGTGCAGACGATGCACCGGCTGCCCCACAGAGAGATGTTCGGGCCGAGCGCCTTGGTGTGCTTCATGTGGCGTTCTTCGTAGAAGCGTCCGTGGCTCCGGCCATGGTCGTAGGAGTGGTTCTGGAGGTAGCACTCTCCGGCCTGGTCGCACGTGGGGCAGTCGAGGGGGTGGTTGATCAGTTCGAACTCCATCACGCCCTGGCGCGCCTTCAGCACGTCCGGGGTTCCCGTTTCCACGACCATCCCGTCCGCGATCTGGGTCATGCAGCCGATGACGAGCATCGGTCGCGGCGGGGGCGGGGCGGGGGGAACCGAGCCGTCCGGCGCGGGCTTCGGCGGCGGCGGTGGGGGCGGCGTGACGCGAACGAGGCACATGCGGCAGTTTCCGGAGAGCGACAGCCCCGGGTGGTAGCAGAAATAGGGAACCTCGAACCCGTTGCGGATCGCCACGGGGAGGACCGTCTCTCCCCTTTCCCCCGTGACCTGCCTGCCGTCGATGGTGAAGGTGATCGGCATCGTCACACCACCAGTCTCGGGCTGATCCGCCCGTGCTGCCTCACCGGCGCGACATGCGTCGGTTTGTGTTTGCCCATCGGGCAGCACTTCCGGCGGATGTGCTCCTCGACTTCCGCCCGGAAGGCCCCGTTGTCGGGGTAGTTCTTCACGTCGAGGACGCTCTGCACGGGCATCGCGGTCGCGTCGCTGAACACGCAGATCGTCTTTCCGCGCATGTTGTCGCAGATGTCGAGGACGTTCGCGATGTCGTCCTCGCGGCCGCCTCCCAGCTCGATCCGCTCGAAGATTTTCGCGAGCCAGCCCGATCCCTCGCGGCAGGGGGTGCACTGGCCGCAGGATTCATGCGCATAGAAGCGCAGGATGTTCCAGAGGGCGTCGACGACGCAGACGGAGTCGTTCATGACGATCGTTCCCGCGCTTCCGAACATGGTCCTGACCTTCTTCAGCGACTCGAATCCCAGGGGGGTGTCGATCTTATCGGGGGTGAGCCACTGGCTGCTCGACCCGCCGGGAATGATCGCCTTGAGCGGGCGGTCGTCAAGGATCCCGCCGGCGAAATCGTGGATCAGCGCGCGGAGGGGGAGGCCCATCGCGTGCTCCACGTACCCCGGCTTTTTGACGTGCCCCGAAACGCAGTAGATCTTCGGCCCGGGATCGTCCGCCGGCCCGATCGACTTGAACCATGCGGCTCCGCGCTCCACGATCGGCGGCACGTTCGCCAGCGTCTCCACGTTGTTGATGATCGTCGGCTGGCCGAACGCGCCCACGACCGCGGGAAACGGGGGCTTGATCCGGGGATACCCGCGATTTCCCTCCAGCGATGTGAGGAGCGAGGTCTCCTCGCCGCAGATGTAGGCGCCGGCCCCGCGGTGCACCGTGACGTCCAGGCGGAAGTCCGTCCCCAGCACGGACTGGCCCAGCGCGCCGTGCCGGTAGGCTTCCTCCACCGCACGTTCCAGGATCTTCGCCCCCAGCGCGAACTCGCCCCGGATGTAGATGTAGGCCACGTTCGCGCCGATCGCCCGGCAGGTGATCACGATCCCCTCGAGCAGGAGGTGCGGGTCGCCCTCCATGATGTAGCGGTCCTTGAACGTCCCCGGCTCGGACTCGTCGGCGTTGACGCAGAGGTACCGCGGTCCCGGAACGCGGTCCGGCGGCGGAACGAACGACCATTTCAGCCCGGTCGGAAACCCCGCGCCGCCCCGGCCGCGGAGACCGCTGTCCTTCACGAGCTGGATCAGTTCCGCCGGCTTCATCGCCAGCGCCTTCCGAGCCGCACCGTACCCGCCGTGCGACAGGTAGGCCTCCAGCGTGTGCATGCCCGGCTGGTTCGCGTGCCGGAGCAGCACCGGTTCGTAGGGGGGAAGCGGCATCACGCGCCTCCCCGGAGTTTGCGCAGGATTTCCGGGACCTGCTCGGGCCGGACGTTCTCGATGTAGTCGTCGTTCACCTGGAGGCAGACCGCGGTTCCGCAGCTGGCCAGGCACTCGACTTTCTTCAGCGTGAACATCCCGTCCTTCGTCGTCTCGTCCCTGCCGATCCCCAGTTCGGAGCTGAGGGCGTCGTAGACCGCGTCGCTGCCGCGGAGGGCGCAGGGGAGCGTCGAGCAGACCTGGACCAGATACTTCCCCGTGCCGGGGCGCCGGTAGTGCGTGTAGAAGGAAAAGACGCCGAGGACCCTGGCCGGCGAGACGTCCAGGATCTCCGCGATGTGGACCATCGCGTCGAAGTCGATGCACCCCGCCTGTTCTTCCGCGAGGCGCAGCGCCGGCAGGAGCGCCGCCTGCTTCTTCGGATAGCGCAGGATCAGGGCATCCAGTTTCGCCCGCCGCTCGGGGGTGAAGGAGAAGCTCATCGGTCGAGCTCCCCGGCGATCACGTTCAGGCTCGCCATCACCGCCACCAGGTCGCTGATCATCCCGCCCCTCACCATTTCCGGAAACGCCGTGTAGTTGATGAACGAGGGCGGGCGGCAGCGCAGACGGTACGGATTCCGGGTTCCGTCCGAGACGATGAACCACCCGAGCTCGCCGTTGGGACTCTCCGTGCTCGCATAGATCTCGCCCGGCGCGGGCTGGAACCCGTGTCCGTGCATGATGAGCTTGAAATGATGGATGAGCGCTTCCATGTCGTTGTACACGCTCAGCTTGTCGGGGAGCGTGAACTTGGTGTCGATCGCGGTGACCGGGCCGTCGGGGAGCGCGTCGATCGCCTGGTTCAGGATGCGGATCGACTCGCGCATTTCCCGGACGCGGACGCGGTAGCGGGACCAGACGTCTCCGTCCGGCTCGACGGGGACCTCGAAATCGTAGAGTTCGTACCCGAGATAAGGGCGGACGCGGCGGATGTCCCAGGCCAGGCCGCTTCCCCGCGCGATCGGCCCGGTGACCCCGTGCGCAATCACGTCGTCCCTCGAGATGACGCCCACGCCGCGCGTGCGCTTCGTGAAGATGCGGTTCCTGTTGAGCATCTTCTCGACCTCGTCGATCACCCCCGGGAAGTACTCCAGGAACTTCTTCACCATGGGGATGAAGTCGTCGGGGACGTCGCGGGAGAGCCCCCCGATGCGCGTCCAGGAGGTCGTCAGCCGGCCGCCGGAGGTCGCCTCGAAGATGTCGTAGAGTTTCTCGCGCTCGACGAACGCCCAGAGCATGACGCTGAAGGCGCCCAGGTCCATCGCCTGAAGGCCGACGGAGAGGACGTGGTCGCCCAGCCGCCCGAGCTCCGCGAGGATCACCCGCAGGACCCGGCAGCGGGGCGTGATCTCGACCCCGAGCATCTCCTCGACCGCGAGCGCGAACCCGATGTTGTTGTTGAGCGAACTGAGGTAGTTCAGGCGGTCCGAGAGCGTGATGAACTGGTTGTACGAGCGGTACTCCGCCAGCTTCTCGAACCCCGTGTGCAGATATCCGAGGTGCGGCCGGCATCTCACGACGATCTCGCCGTCCACCTCGACCTCGAGATGCAGGGTCCCGTGTGTCGCGGGATGCTGCGGCCCGATGTTCATCGTCATCGTCTTCGTGCCCAGGTTCTTCGGGCCCTGCGGAGGTGCCTGCGCGCTCATCCTCCCCCCTCCTCAACCTGGTACCGCCGGAACGCCGAACGCTCCCCGCGCCCCTTCAGCGGATAGTCCTTCCGCAGCGGGTGCCCGGTGTAGTCGTCCGGGCAGAGGATGCGGCGCAGGTCGGGATGGCCGGTGAACCGGACGCCGTACAGGTCCCAGACCTCCCGCTCCAGCCAGTCCGCGTTTTTCCAGAGCGGGACGGCCGAGTCGATCTCCGCCCGCGCCTCGCTGACGAATGCCTTCACGCGCAGCCGCCGGTTGGTGAGGATCGACGTGAGCTGGTAGACGACGGCGAAGCGTTCGAACGCGTCGAGCCGCAGGTAGTCCACCGCCGTGAGGTCGGTCAGCATGTCGTAGGGGGTCTCCGGGTCCGCTTTCAGCGACCGCAGAATCTCCAGGATCCGCCCCGACCTGACGGAGACGGCGGTCTGGCCGCGGAATTCCTCGACGGCAAGGATCTCCGACGCGAAGCGCTCGCGGAGGCGGGGGAGTGCGGGGTCCGGGGTGTTCAGGGTGTCAGGCTCCGTGTTTCGCGTCGGCGATCCGTTCGCGGCCGACGATCTCCTGGATCTTGCGGATGCCGTCGATGAGATTTTCCGGGCGGGGGGGGCAGCCGGGGATGTAGACGTCGACCGGGATGAACTGGTCGACCCCCTGGATCAGCGTGTAGGTGTCGAAGACGCCGCCGCTCGAGGCGCAGGCGCCCATGGAGATGCACCACTTGGGCTCGGGCATCTGCTCCCAGATCTTGAGGAGGACGGGCATCATCTTGATCGAGACGCGCCCGCTGACGATCATCAGGTCCGCCTGCCGCGGCGAAAACCGGATGACCTCGGCGCCGAAGCGCGCCAGGTCGAACCGGGACGACAGGGTCGCCATCATCTCGATCGCGCAGCAGGCCGTCCCGAACGGCATCGGCCAGAGCGCGTTCGAGCGCGCCCAGTTGACGAGCGCCGAGACGCGGGTGGCGAGCATTCCGTCGCCGAGGAGGCGTTCTAGTCCCATTCCAGGGCCCCGCGTTTCCAGACATACCCGAGGCCTGCGCCCAGCACGGCGACGAAGATCGCCATGGCCGCGAAGCTCCCGGAGCCGAGCGACCTGTGTGCGACGGCGTAGGGAATGAGGAAGACGATTTCGATGTCGAACAGGATGAAGAAGAGTGCGACGAGGTAGAAGCGGATGTTCTGACGGCCCTGTGAGGAATCCAGGAGGGGGACGCCGCATTCGTAGGGTTCCGCCTTGGCGGCCCGGCGGCGTTTCGGTCCCAGGAGGGCGGAGAGGATCAGTGCGCCGGCGCCGGTGGCGAGGACCAGGAGGCCGTAGACGAAGAGCGGGCCGTAGTCGCGGAGCATGACGGGGAAATCTCCGAGGGAACGATCAGGCAGGGGGCGTTCGAAAAATGATAAGGGTGGGTTGGAGAACCGTCCAGCAATAGGGGGAGGCGGGCGCCGCAAGGTGTGAGAGGCATGGGCGATCGGGCGTGCTGCGGAGTGGTCCCGGGGTCGGAGTGAGTGCTGGAAAAAGTGGCGGGATCTGGTAGTCTTTAGGACATGAACAATCTTAATCTTCGCGCGATGGCCCTCTTCCTCGCCTGCTCCCCCCTCTTCGCCCAGGACCCGCCCCCCCCGACACCGCCCGAGCCTCCCGCTCCCGATGTCGAGATCGACAGCGGCATCTTCGATGTCTTCCAGGGCGATACCCGCCGGGCCTTCGAACACTTCCGCATCGTCCGGAAAACCGACGGCACCATCGTCATGACCGGCAAGGCCACGTTCGCCATCGACAACAAATCCGGCTCCGACGTCTGGGAATTCTTCCCGGACATGCAGCTGGGCGCGAACGGGGTCAAGGGCTACCAGGTCCGCGCGAAGTTCCCGATCGGGCCCGGCGAGGGCGCGGTCTGGTTCGACGGCGGGACCTGCCTGTGGAAGTTCCGCTCCCCGGAAATGGAAAAGGCGGATCCCGTCGCCGTCCCGCTTCCCCCCGATGGATTCGTCGTCGACAAGAATCTCGCCCACCACTGGGCGATCGTCGGGTTGATGAATCTGCGGGGAAACCGCAGGGTGCTCGACCCGGAGAACGGGAGGGTGGTCGAGTTCCGCGTCTCGGAGCCGGTCCCCGCACGGATCGATGCGCTGACGGGGAGTTTCCTCTGTGAGCGCGTGCTCGTCACCCTTGGAAGCTACGGCATCAACCTGTGGATGGATCCGAAGGGGAGGCTGCTCCGCCTGGAGGTCCCGCAGTACGGGATTACGGCGATCCGGCGCGGGGCGTACGGGACTCCCGGACCGCGTCGCACGCCGACGCCGCGGAACGCCGCCCCGGTGACGCAACGCATCAACTTCCAGGACACGCGACAGTTCCTGAGCGGGTCGCTGACCCTCCCCGCCGGGGACGGCCCGTTTCCCGTGGTTCTGATCCTGAGCGACTCCGGACCGCAGGACCGTGACGGAAACGCGCACATCGGCCCGATGACCTGGGGACATCAGCGCGACATCGCGGACGCGCTCGCGGCGGGCGGCGTCGCCTGCCTCCGCTGGGACGATCCGGGCACCGGGGAGTCGCCGTCCATGATCGAGATGCCGACGATCACGGATTTCATCTCCCAGGCCCGCGCTGCGGTCAAGTTCGCCCGGGGGCGGCCCCAGATCGACCCGGAACGGGTCGGCGTCATCGGCCACGGCGAGGGATCGCTCATCGCGCTCCAGCTGGCGGCCAACAAGGAGGTCGCGTTCGCCATCCTCCTGTCCGCCCCCGGCGTCACGATCGATCGCCTCTTCCTGGAACAGCTCGAGAACGAAATGAAAAGAGCCGGCGTCCAGGACGCCGAATACAGGGCGCGCGTCGATGAGACACGCGAAGTCCAGCGGCTCTTCCTCGATTCCGCCATCAAGGACTGGAAGCCACCGCAGGTCCCGCAGCGCTTTCTGTTCCTCGGCGGACAGCGGATCTGGTTCCGCGACCTGATGCGGTTCGACCCCGTGGAACTCGCGAAAGCCGCCAAGGTCCCGGTCTACGCGATCCACGGCGACGGCGACGTCCAGGTCCCGATCGGCCTGCACCGGCCGCTGAGCGCCGTGCTGGGCGAAGGACGGAGCCGCATCCTCGCCGGCCACGATCACTTCCTCATGCCCGTGATCAACGGGGACGCGGGGGATATCGCGGATCCCGACCGCCGGATTTCGGACGAGGCGCTGAAGGCGATCCTGGAGTGGGCGCGGTAGCGCGGTTTTTCTCGCGCGACCGGCGGCGGCACGGCGATAGTGGGGGCCTCACAAACGGAGGCCTTCATGGTCGAGCAGGTGCTGGTCGTCCCCCGCGTGGACCTCTTCGGACTCACCCATAACCCCCACGGCTTCGAGACGAAGACGCTCGGGAGGGCCAGGGACCGGATCGCGCGGTTCGCGCGGTTCGTGGACCGCCCGTCCGCCGAGGACGACCCTTCGCTCAAGCAGATCATTCCCTACGCGGTGGTGCGAAGGGGGGCGCGGGTGATGACGCTGACGCGGCTCTCGAAACAGTCGGAAAAACGCCTGCACAACCGGATGTCGATCGGGGTCGGGGGCCACATCAATCCTGACGGCGGGATGGAGGGGATCGTGGAGCGGGGGCTGAAGCGCGAGCTGGAGGAGGAGCTTCACCTGCCTCCGGGGTACGCCTGGCGCCCTGTGGGCTGCCTGAACGATGACTCGACGCCCGTGGGGTCGGTTCACTTCGGGCTTGTCTACGTGGTCGACGTGGAGACGGAGGACGTCGCGGTCCGGGAGACGGACCTGATGGAAGGGGGGTTCCGGGATGCGGCGGAGCTTCCGGCGCTGTCGGAGCGGATGGAGACGTGGTCGCGGTTTCTGGTGGAGAATCTGGGGCGGGTTCTGGCCTGAGGGTCTGCGGGCCGCGGGCCCGGGTCAGGGAGCGACGACGGGGACGACGTCGGTGGTGGTGCCGCTGTCTTCGGAGATGGAGACGACGCGGCCGTCGGAGAGGATGGAGACGAGGCCGGCGAGCGGGTGGCGGATCGGGCGGCGGAAGGCGACGCCGCCGCGATCGATGGTCAGCTCGGCCTCGATCCGGCCGTCGGGCCGGATCCGACGGACCGCGAATTTCCGGAACGACCATCCGCCGATGAGCGCGCCGCGTTCGAGGGGGACGACCCACTCGATGCGGATTTCCGGGTCGATCGCGGCCGCGGCGTCGGGGCCGAGGAGGGCGTAGATTTCCAGGCGGCCGGGGGCGTCCTTGGAGAGCCCGGTGGCGGGGCCGAGGAAACCTGGGACGGGCTGGCGGACGAGGGAACGGCCCTCGAAGCGGAAGCACTCGAGGGCGCCGCGGCTGGTGTGGACCCAGAGACGGTCGCGGACCCACAGGACGCGGCCCGCGAGTTCGCCGCCGCCCGACGGGATCCAGGGGGACTTGGCGATGGCCGCGCCGTCCGCGAGGAAGCATGCGGCGCAGGCCTGCTGTTCCTTGGCGAGGAACGATTCGACCTCGCAGCCGAGGACGCCGGCGGACAGGGCGATGGGCGTCGAGACCCAGTCCATCTTGCGGCCGATCGGAAACCGGCGGATGTCGCGGTCGCCGTCCCAGCGCCAGGCGAACGAGTCGTGTTTCTGGCTCATCCCGCGCGAGACGCCGATCCAGAGGTGATCGCCGATCACGGCGGGGCGGTCGGCGTAGCACTCCCACGCAAACTCGTCGATCGTCTCCGGCCGGTCCGTCTCGAGCAGCACCAGACGCGACCGGTGCTGCGTGTGGCCGCGGTCGGTGGAGCGACTCTCCGTGATCGACGTCAGCAGGTGATCCTTCCAGCAGATCGGGAGCCAGAGCGGACCGTCGAAGCGTTTTCGCGAGAAGGTCTCGCCCGCGAGATCGATGACGGACCAGGTGCAGCCGAGGAGTCCCGGCTTGTGGAGCTCGGTGTCTCCGGTGATGGCGTGGAGACGCCCGTCCGGGAGAGCTCCGAGTTCGAGCCCCCGGCCGGGCAGGCGGCAGATCTCGTCCAGCACGAGGGGGCGCATGGGGTCGCTCGCTACGTCGCGCGCAGGATCTCCTCGAGAGCGTCCGGATTGTCCACGCTGGCCGTGTCCCCGACGTCCTGGCCCAGATACTTCTTCCGGATCGCGCCGCGCACGATCTTCGCCGAGCGCGTCTTGGGGAGCATGCGCACGAACTTCAGGGCCTCCGGTTTCAGGGTCTTCCCCAGACTCCGGACCACCTGGGCCTTGAGCTCCTCCCGCAGCGTTTCCGAAGGCCCGGCGCCGGGTTTCAGGACGACGAAGCAGACGAGCGACTCGCCCTTGATGTCGTGGGGAACCCCGATGGCCGCCGCCTCGGCGACGGACGCGTGCTCGATCAGCGCCCCCTCGACCTCGGCGGGACCGACGCGTTTGCCCGCGATTTTGATCGTGTCGTCCGACCGGCCGAAGAGGTACCAGAGTCCGTCGGCGTCGACCTTCGCCCAGTCGCCGTGGTACCAGACGCCGGGCCAGCGTGAGAAGTAGGTCTCGAGGTACCGGTCGGGGTCGTTGAGGAAACCCTTGGTCATGGAGGGGGCGGGTTTCCGGCAGACGAGGTGCCCGATGCCGCCGCGGATGGGGCGGCCGGCGTCGTCGAAGACGTCGACGTCCATCCCCAGCCCGGGACCGCCGAGCGTGCAGGGTTTCAGGGGCTGGATCGGAAGCGGGGAGAGGAGGCATCCGATGATTTCGGTGCCTCCGGAGATATTGATGACGGGGCAGCGTCCGCCGCCGATGTGGCGGAAGTACCACTGCCAGGAGTCGGGGTCCCAGGTTTCGCCGGTGGAACCCAGGATGCGGAGCGAGGTGAGGTCGTGGCGCCCGGGCTGTTCCACGCCGTGCGGGATGAGGACCCGGATGGCGGTGGGGGAGATGCCGAGGTGGGTGACCCGGAGGTCCTCGACGATTTCCCACAGGCGGTCGGGGCGCGGGTAGTCCGGTGCTCCTTCGAAGACGACGAAGGTGGCGCCGAAGAAGGTGACGCCAATCATCTCCCAGGGGCCCATCATCCAGCCGATGTCGGTGGCCCAGAAGAAGACGGAGTCGGGCTTGACGTCGAAGCAGTAGCCGAGTTCCTTCGCGATCTGGGCGATGCACCCGGCATGGGTATGCACCGTTCCCTTGGGCCGCCCCGTCGTGCCGCTGGTGTAGATGATGAGCGAGCGGTCTTCCGCATCGAGTTCGGCGGTTTCGCAGCGCGGGACCGCGCGGGCCACGAACTCGTGCCACCAGAAGTCCCGGCCCGGTTTCCAGGGGCAGTCTCCGCCCGTCCGCCGGAGGACGATCATGTGGCGGAGAGAGGGGACCTCGGCGGCAGCGGCGTCGGCTTCCTGCTTGATCGGCACCGCCTTTCCCCGGCGGACCCCCTGGTCCGCGGTGATCAGGACCCTGGCGCCGGCATCGGTGAGGCGGACGGCGAGGGCTTTCGACCCGAAGGCGCTGAACACCGGGATCGCGACGGCGCCGATCTTGAGGCAGGCAAAGAATGCCGCGACGACTTCGAGGACCATCGGCATGTAGATGCCGACCGCGTCCCCCCGGCCGACTCCGCATTCCTTGAGAGCGACCGCCAGCCGCGAGACCTCGTCGTGGAGTTCGCGGTACGTCCAGCGCCGCGTGTGCCCGTCGTCCTGCACGCCGACGACCGCGACATGGTCGCCCCTCGCCGGGAGGTGCCGGTCGATGCAGTTGTCCACGATGTTCAGCCGGCCGTCGATGAACCAGCGGGTCCACGGGAAACCCTTTGACTCATCCTTCAGTGTCGTCCACGGGCGCTGCCAGCGGACCCCCAGATCCTCGAGGGCGGCCGCCCAGAACCAGTCGGTGTCCGTGGTCGACCTGCGGACCAGTTCGTCCACGGTCGCGATCGCGTGCGCCTTCATGAATCGCGTGACGTTGGCCGAGGCGATCCGGTCGGCCGTCGGAGTCCAGGCGTACCCGTTCGGGACCCCTCCGGGCGCCGGAGCCTGGCGCGGAGACTTCTTCTTCATCTCCGTCATCCTAAGCCACCCGGCGGCGATTTCCTACGATCCAACGGCGCCTTCCCCGGCGAATTTGATGGCCCGTCGATCCCCGTGCCCGCCCCGCACGGAGACTCCCCGACCGACCCGTCCGCGGCTACTTCAGGAGCGCCCGCAGTTCCTCCGGCGTCGTGACCGGCGCCGCGCAGGTCATCTCCCGGCAGACGAACGCCCGGGCGCCGCCGGCCGGAGACCGACCCTCGAGAAGCGGGAGGATGGCCTCCTCGCCCGGCGCGCCGTTTGCGAATGCAAGCACGCGGTGCGGCGTCCAGGTCGCGCGGGCCGTCGCCGCGAGCCGCTCATATGCCGGATCGCCGGGATGCCCGGAGATCACGATCTCCCTCGGGCCGCGGACCAGGAACGACGCCTGGCGCAGCAGCTCCGGCTGCGCGGGCGCCGCCTGCTCGAGCCTGTCGCGGAAGAGGCCGATCGCCTTCTCCGCGCCGGCTCGCGGGGCGGCATCGCCGGTCATCGCCGCCACCCTCAGGAGCACCCCGCACGCCACCGAAATTCCCGAAGGGATCGCGCCGTCGTAGGGGTCCTTCCTGCGCGCGATCAGCTTCTCGTGATCCCCGGCCGTGGACCAGAACGCACCCTGCACGGGATCCTCGAAAAGCCGGACCATCTCCTCCGAAAGCGCGCGCGCCTCGCGCCAGAACTCCAGGTCCCCGGTCGCCTCGTAGACGTCCAGAAGCCCCGCGGCCAGAAACGCATAGTCGTCGAGGAACCCCTTCACGCTCATCACCCCGCCCCGCCATCCGCGGCGGAGTCTCCCGTCGACCCGGCACTCCTTCAGCAGAAACCGCGCCGCACGGACCGCCGCGTCGCGGTAGCGCGGTTCATCGAACACGCTGCCCGCGTACGCCAGCTCGCCGATCATCAGCCCGTTCCAGGACACGAGGATCTTGTCGTCGAGATGCGGGGGGATCCGTTTCGCCCGCGCCGCATACAACTTCTGCCGCGCGGCCTTCAGCGCCTCCTCCCGGGCCTCGTCCCAGACCGGCACGTGCAGCACGCTGCTGCCGTGCTCGAAGTTTCCCTCGGCGGTCACGCCGTAGTACGCGCAGAAGGCCGCCCCCTCGTCCTTCCCCAGCACCGCCTCCACCTCGCCGGGTTTCCAGACGAAGAACTTCCCCTCCTCGCCTTCGCTGTCCGCGTCCGTTGCGCTCCAGAACGCCCCCTCCGGCGCCGTCATCTCCCGCAGGACGTAGTCGAGGACCTCCCGCGCGATCCGCGCGTGGTACCGGTTCCCCGTCGCCGCGAACGATTCCGTGTAGTTCCGCGCCAGCTGCGCGTTGTCGTAGAGCATCTTCTCGAAGTGAGGGACGAGCCAGCGCTCGTCCGTGGAGTACCGGGCGAACCCGCCCCCGATCTGGTCGTAGATTCCCCCGCGGGCCATCGCGTCGAGCGTCCGGCGCACCGCCTCGGCGGCCTTCGGGTCGTCCCCGCCCTCCCGCATCAGGAACGCGAGCATCATCGTGGGCGGGAACTTCGGGGCGCTTCCGAACCCTCCGTTCGTCCCGTCGAAGCGGCGCAGGATCTGGGAGGCGGCGGCGGGCAGGAGGGCGGCGTCCACCGTGGTCGGACCATCCGGCTTGCCGACGCTGGACAGGTAGTCCGTCAGGGCCTGCCCCTGCTTTTCGATTCCCGCGCGATCCTTCGTCCAGGCCTCCGAAAGGGCGAGGAGGAGCGTGCCGAATCCCGGCCGCCCCCGCCCGTCCTCGGGAGGGAAGTAGGTTCCCGCGTAGAACGGCTTGCCCTCGGGGGTCAGGAAAACGCTCATCGGCCAGCCGCCCGACCCGTGATTCAGCGCCTGGACCGCCTCCATGTAGATCTCGTCGACATCCGGGCGCTCCTCGCGGTCGACCTTGATCGCCACGAACCGCTCGTTGAGGATCTTCGCGATCGCCTCATTCTCGAAACTCTCCCGCTCCATCACATGGCACCAGTGACAGGTGGAGTATCCGACGCTGAGGAAGACGGGCTTGTCCTCCGCGCGGGCGCGGGCAAACGCCTCCTCTCCCCACGGGTACCAGTCGACCGGGTTGTGGGCGTGCTGGAGGAGGTAGGGACTCTTCTCGCGGGACAGGCGGTTGGCGGGGTGCAACGGGGTCTCCCTGGAAGGGGGCTCGGGGTCGCGGGATGGGGCGGGGCCGGTTCTCGGCGCGGGGTCGCAGGCGGCGAGGATCGGAAGGATGCCGACGATCAAAAGCCTGCCGGATCGCATATGATCACGGTCATCGAACCCGGTCCGGGTGTCAACCCCGGAGTCCGCATTCGGGAGGTTTCCCGCGTGGCCGTCCTGACTCGAGTCCTGCTCGCCGTGCTGGCCCTCTCCGCCGGTGTCGCCGCGGACGACCTGGCGGAGCTGCGGAAGCGCGAGGATGCGCTCCGCGCCGAGGAGGCGGGGCGGCGGCTGCCGCTCGCGGAGCACTGTGAGCGGTGCAAGATGTGGAAGGAAGCGGACGCGGAGTACCGCCGGCTGGTGGTGCTCGCCCCCGACAACGCGCAGGTCGCGGACAGGGCGGCGAAGGCCGCCGAGAAAGCCAAGGTGGCGCAGAGCCGGCCCGCGAAGCAGGACGAGGCGTCGTATCGGCAGGGGGCGATGACCGTCTCACGGGAGATGGCGAAGAAGTGGTGGGAGCTGGCGCAGTGGGCCCTGGAGCGCGGGCTGAGGGTCGAGGCCGAAAAGACCGCGGAAAATGCGGAGGGGCTGGACGAGGTCGTCGGTGCGCCCTCCCCGCTGGCGAAGAAATTCTGGGAATCGATCTATCCTCTCGGCGATGAGCGGCGTCTGTCGATCGACGCGCTGAACGGGTGGCGAAAGCGGTGCGGGCTGAAGCCCGTCGAGTTCTCCGCGAGGCTCTCGGCGGGGGCGCAGCGGCATTCGGAGTACCTGCTGCGAAACGAGGGGCACCCGTCCACCGACGGACTGGGCGCTCACGACGAAGATCCCTCCCTCCCCGGGTACACCCCGGAGGGGGCGCACGCCGGCAAGTCGAGCGACATCGGGCAGGAACCGCCCGTCGCCGCGATGCTCGGAATGCTCGGGACCTACTATCACCGCATCCCGCTTCTCCACCCCGACCTCCAGCGGGTCGGGATCGGATGGGCGCCGCGCCCGGACGGACAGGGCGGGTGGTGCACCATCGACTGCATGTCCGGGCACGGGCCGCGGGTGGACTCCCCGCGCATCGTGGTGTACCCGCCGGACGGCTCCCGGGATGTGCAGCGCGCGTTCGACAACGAACTCCCGGACCCGATTCCGCCAGGGGAAGACCACGACTGCGGGACCTGCGTGAGCCTGAGCGTGTTCGACAAGGGAAAGCTCGAGAACTGCGAGATGACCGTGAAGGTGAACGGGGCGGCGGTGGAGGGGTACCTGTCCCATCCCGGGGCGCCCGCGCGGAAGGACCACGGCCAGGGGCGCAACATCGTCTTCATTCCGAAGGACCCGCTCCCGGCCGGGGCGAAGGTGGAGGTGAGCGCGAAGGGGTCGCTGGACGGCAAGCCGATCGCGAAGTCGTGGTCGTTCACGACCGGGCAGGACCTGTCTCATCCGCGGTGAGACGGACACCGGCCCGCCCACGTCACTTTTCAGGGAGCCCGCCATGCGTCGATCCGTCGCCCTCGCCCTCGTGATCCTGCTCCCGCTCCTGGCCGCCGCGGAGGACGCGGCCGCGGAGTATCAGAAGCGCGCGAAGAAGCTGGAGCAGGAGGAGGGAACCGGCGCGGCGAATCTCGCCCGGCACTGCGAGTCGACGAAGATGTGGAAGGAGGCGGTCGTCGAACTGACCCGCGCGGCGGAGGTCTTTCCCGACAGCCGGGATCTTCAGGAGCGCCTCGAGAAGGCCCAGCAGCGCGCCGACACCGTCGTGAGCCGGCCCACGGAAACGGAGAAAGCCCAGTACCAGGCCGGGCAGGCGGCGCTCCGGAGCGCGCTCGCGAAAAAGTGGAAAGACCTTGCGGCCTGGGCGAAAGGTCGCGGACTCGAGGACGAGTCGTTCGAGGCTGCGGCGCGCGCGGCGGACTTCGGGGAAACGAAGGCGGCGTCGAGCGACCCGAAGCAGCAGGCGGTGGACTGGCTCAACCTGGTGCGCCGCAAGCTGAAGGTCGGCGCCGTGACCCTCAGTCCGAAACTGAGCGCCGACGCCCAGAAGCACTGCGACTACCTCGTCCTGAACAAGATCCCCTCCAGCGCGAGCGGCGACCAGGTCCATGGGGAGGACCCCAACCTCCCCGGCTACACGCCGGAGGGGGCGAGGTCCGGCATGAGCAGCGACATCGGGCGCATGGAGCCGCTCGGCTCGATGAAGGGGATGATCGGGACCTTCTACCACCGGATCCCGCTTCTCCACCCCGACCTGAAGGAGGTGGGGATCGGGTTCGCGAAGAGCGGGGACGCGGGGCGATGGGGGGGCGGGTGGTGCGCGATCGACTATTCCGGCGTCGGGGACCGCCAGGAGAAGGCCCCGCGCGTCGTCGCCTATCCGTCGCCGGGGCAGAAGGGGGTTCCGCGCGGATTTGACGGGGAGAATCCGGATCCGCGGCCGGCGGGGACGGATGTGGTCGGGTATCCGGTCACGCTGACCTGGTTCGACGGGGAGGAGGTCCGGGGTGTGGAGATGGAGGTGCGCGCCGCGGGCGTCCTGGTCCCCGGGTACGTCTCCTCGCAGGAGAAACCGGCGCGCGCCGATTTCCCGAACGACAACACGGCCTGTTTCATGGCGGAGGGGCCCCTGGCCGCGAGCACGCTTCACAAGGTCGTCGTCCGGGCGACGGTGAAGGGGGAGCCGTTCGAGATGACCTGGGAGTTCACGACGGGGACCAGGATGTCGGAGGAGGGGTGGCGCTGAGGCGGCCCCGCGGCGCCTGCGGGCTTCCGCGGACCGGTCAGGCGCCGCTGAGCCTCCGTGCGGCGAGGACGCTGGCGCCGAGCGCGTGCCGCCGCTGGAGGCGGTCGCACTCCTCGAACCCGGTGGTGTGGGCGGAATAGCGCAGCAGGGCGATCCAGTACCCCTCCATCGCGGCCACACCGGCGCAGAGTTCCTTCCCCCAGCTCCGGACCTCGCAGACGGCCGCGTGCGACTTGGCGATCGCCGGGTCCGCGGCCAGGGCGGCGGGAAGGGCGGGGGGCGCGGCCTCGAGCGATTCCTGGCGCATGAGGAGGTCCTCCCACTGCAGAGCCCGCCGGAGCGCGTCCTCGTCGGGGACGGGATGCAGGATGAACTTGAGATCGTTCTCCAGCTTGGCGACGTCCTTGAGCGCATGCGCCGGCCCGGTGTGAAAGTAGTCGATGAGCCAGGCGTTCCCCGCGTCGTCGAGCAGGACGTTCGCAAGGTTCAGGTCGCCGTGCACCCAGGCGACAGGGGCGTCGACCGGGTCCGCCGCAAGGAGCCGCGGCAGCCCGGCGTAGAACGTCTCGAGCGGCGCGATGTCGATGTCCCCGGCGAGCGCCCGCCCCCGTTCCAGCGTGTTCGCCGCATACTCCGGTCGATATCCGTAGTGCCCGTAGAGCTGCAGCCGGTCCCGGACCGGGGACTGCGACAGCCGGCAGAGGACGTTCGACCAGACCCTTCTCAGCAGCGCCGCGGCGTCCTCCGGAGATCGGGCGACCGCGATCCGCCGCTGCAAGGCCGCGACGGGGGAGTGGTGCATGGACGCGAACATGTACTGGATCGCGCCGCGGGTCACGAGGTCGGCGTGGTCGACCATCGTCGGTGCGCTGAGCCCGAGCACGTTCTCGACGCGCTCGACCGCGGCCCGCTCCTTCGCGATCTTCGCCCTCTCGTCGGTCTTCACGACAAACGGGACCTCGATGCGTCCATCCTGATCGATCGACCGCGTCCGCCAGACGCGGGCGCCGCTGAATCCGCCGGCGAGCGGGGCGAGCTCGACGGAGCGGCAGTTGCGGAACAGGTGGCGGACGAGGTCTGCATCCTCGCCGTCGAGGGGAGATCCGGAGAGCGCGACGCCGTAGGCCGGGGCGGGGCGGGTCTCCGCGCGTTCCCCGATCCCGAGCGCCGCGAGGAACTCCGGGATGCCGTCCACCACGCGCACGGCGAGGTTCTGGGCGAGGAGGTCGAGGGCCTGAAAGTGCCGGACCCGGGAGCGGCTGGCGGCGAGCGCGCTGCAGACGACGATGTGCCGGAATCCAAGCCGGGTCAGGAGGTCGTAGGCCAGGTACTGAACCTTGACGTCGGTCCAGACCCCGATGATCCCCGCGACCACCTCGGCGGGCGGGACGGGGCCCAGCAGCTCCCGGATCTGCGCTTCCAGGTCCGTCGACACGAAGTCGTTCAGCGTGGTCGAGTCCACGATCCGGGTCGGCACGCCGTCGTCGTGGAGGTCGTCGAGCGGGGGGACGAACGCGGCGCCCGCGGTCCCGCGGAGGCAGTGGGGGCCGAAGTGGGCAAGGTGGGCCTGCTGCGCGGGGTCTCCGGCATCGTGCCAGTCCCGGATGTGGACGACCGCGTGCCCGGGGCCGGCCCCCGCGTAGAAGGCGCGCAGGAATCGTCCCAGCGGACCGGTGGCAGGGTCGTCTCCGACGAGCCGGCGCGCCTCGGCGTGCCCGATGTGCAGCTGGTTCGGGACGCGCGCACCGGCGGAGACCGGCGCCACGAAGTCGTTCTGGAGGCATTGCGTGAACAGGAGGATCCGCGGCATCCCCGCGATTCTATGCCCGGCCCGCCGCCGCGTCGCGGTCGATCGCCGGGGTACACTGGGCGGATGCCATCGCGCAGATTGCCCTGGTCGGCGGAACCGAACGCCCTGACGGTCCTGCGCGGGGAAAAGCTCCTCGCGGGGACGCCGATCCTGGACCTGACGGTGACCAACCCCACCCGGGCCGGGATCGCCTATCCGGAATCCGAGCTTCTCCGGGCGATCGCCGACCCCGCCCTGCTGCGCTACGAACCGACCCCGCGCGGACCCGAGGCGGCCCGCGCCGCCGTCGGCGCCCTCTACGGCGTCGGCGCGGAGCGCGTCCTGCTCACGGCCAGCACGAGCGAAGCGTACGCCCTCCTGTTCAAGATGCTCTGCGACCCGGGGGACGTCGTGCTCGTCCCGCAGCCCGGATACCCGCTCTTCGACCACCTGGCGGCGCTGGAAGGAGTCTCGGTCCGGCCCTGGCAGCTCGACCTCGACGCGGGGTGGGCCTCCCGGATCCCCCGGTCCGCGGGGGGCGCGAAGGCGCTGGTCGCCGTCAGCCCGAACAACCCCACCGGGTCCTGCCTGGAACCCGCCGCGCTCGACGACGTCGCGCGCCTCGGGATCCCCCTGATCTCCGACGAGGTCTTCTCCGACTACGCCTTCGCGCCGCTTCCCCCTCCGGCGCGGAGCCGGACGGACATCCCCGTCTTCACGCTGGGGGGGCTCTCCAAGTCCGCGGGGCTGCCGCAGCTGAAGCTGGGCTGGATCGTGGCCACCGGCCCGGGCGCCCCGCAGGCGCTCGACCGCCTCGCCGCCGCCGCGGACGCCTACCTCTCCCCGTCCGCCCCCGTGCTCTGCGCCGCCCCCCGGCTGCTGGAACTTGCGCCGCGGATCCGCGAGGGGATCCGGGCCCGCCTCCAGGCGAACCTCGCCGTCCTGCGCGCAGTCCTTCCGGAGAGTCTCCGCGCCCCCCTCGGCGGCTGGAGCGCCGTGCTGGAACTCCCGGCGGAACGCACCGACGAAGAGTGGGCGCTCGCCCTTCTCAGGACCGACGGCGTCCTCGTGCATCCGGGGTACTTCTACGGTTTTCCGCGCGAGGCGTTCCTGGTCGTCAGCCTGCTGACCCCGGAGGAGACGTTCCGCGCGGGGTGCGGCCGGATCGCATCACGCCTTTGAGAAGAGGACCTGCCGGCCGGCCCAGGGGCGCGTGAACGCGACCCGGGGGCCCGCGCGCCAGCCGAGGGAGGCGATCGCGTCCACGAGGTCGTCCACCCGCCGCCAGAAGAACGATTCGTAGCTCCCGGGCCCGCGTCCTTCGTCCGCCCCCTCCACGGCCTCGACCACGAATGTTCCTTCCGCCGTCAGGACCCGCGAGGCCTCTCCGCAGATCCGGTCGAGGTCGAGGACGTGATCGAGGGAGTTCGTGTACACCGCCCCGAACGCGCCGGCGCGGAAGGGGAGCCGGTGAAAGTCGCCGCGCAGCACGTCCGGATTCCGCGGCCCGGGGTTGAGGTCGATCCCGACCGCGGGAATGCCCGCGTCCCGGAATGCCCGCACCTCGGCCCCCAGGCGCGCCCCGAGGCAGAGCGCACGGCCCCGCACCGCGGGCAGCCTTGCGCGCAGCACCTCCCGGAACTCGCGCTCGTGTCCCTCGATGTTCTTCGTCACCGCCAGCTTCGCCGCCTGGTGCGCGACGTACGACGCGTAGTCCGGATAGGACCGGCGGGAAAGGGCGCCCTCGCCGGACCAGGGGAGATCCTTGAAACGTTTCCGGCGGCGGAAAGGCCACATGCCGGCATTGGACAACGCGCGGAGACACCGGTCGAGCCGCAAATGACTTCGCCGCAGGGCGCCGGCGGTGTAGAAGCAACCTGTGGAGCACCTTGAAGGATGGATCCAGGTTCTCGCCGCGCTGCGGGCGCGGCGGCGGAAATTCCAGTTGATACTCGCTTCTCAATCATCCCGCTCCGAAAACCTCGAGCGGGTGGTGGAGGAAGCGGGCCGGATGGCGGTGCCGGTTCGAAGGGCTCCCGCGGAGGAGCTCGACGCGATGGCGCACGGCCGGACCCACGGGGGGGTGATCGCGGTCTGCTCCCCGCGGCCGCCGTCGCCACCGGAGGAGATGGACAATCTTCTCCGGGAGCGGCGGACGATCCTTCTCCTGCTCATCGAGGGGGTCGAGGATTCCAGGAACCTCGGATTCACCCTGCGCTCGGCGGACGCGCTCGGCGTGGACGCGGTCCTGCTGAAGAAGCACATCTGGGACTTCGACCCGGTGGAGGTCTCCCGCGCCGCCAGCGGCGCCTGGGACTCCCTCCCGCTGTTCAAGGTCGACCGCGGCGCGGAGGAGATCGACCACCTCCGCAGGTCGGGAGTCCTTCTCTGGGGGTGCGTGCCGGGCTCGCGCCGGCCGGTCTGGGACGTCGACCTCCGCGGACGGGTCTGCCTCGCGATCGGCGGTGAAAAGCGCGGATTGTCCGCCGTCGTCCGCGAGCGCTGCGACGGCTTCGTGACCATCCCGATGCGCGAGGGCGCCACGTCCCTGTCCCTCTCGGCCGCGGCCACGGTCGTCCTCGCGGAGGCGGCCCGACAGCGGTCCGTCAGGCCAGCGCCCTGAGTTTCTCCATCCGCTCCCGATCGTCCGGCGACGCATGGGCGAGCCACCCCGAGCCGGTCGCGCGCCGGATCGCGTCACGGGCCGTTTCGCGCGCCTTCCCGGCCTGTCCGGATTCGGCCTGAATGAGCGCCAGATCCGAGAGAACGTTCCAGACCGGCCGGGTGGAGCCGAGCCTGAGGCGGTCCCAGGTCTCGCGCGCCTCGGCAATCAGCACCTCCGCCTCCCCGATCCGCCGCATGCGGAGCAGACAGAGCCCGGCGTTCCCCTGGTTCAGCGCCAGCGATTCGGTCGGGTCCCCCTTCTTCAGGATCGCCGCGGCCCGCAGCGCGTGCTCGAGCGCCTCCTCCAGCCTCCCCATCGTGAAATACGCCGCGCCGATGTTCCCGATGATCCGCGTCGCGTGCGTCATGTCGTCCATCTCCAGCGCCAGCGCCTCCGCTTCACGGTAGACCGCCAGCGCTTCCTCCGGCCTCCCGCTGTCGCGGAGAGCGAGCCCGTAGTTGTTCATGTGGAGCAGCATTCCGCGCTTCAGCCCCGCGTCCCGATGCGCCTGCACCGCCGCAAGGATCTCCGTGGCGGCGTCCCCGGGCCGCTTCATCTGGAGCATCATCAGCCCCCGGTTTCCCTGGCACTTCGCGACGAGCATGGGGAGCCCGAACCGGCGGAATTCATGGAGCGCCTGGTCGTTCAGGTCGAGCCAGTCGGTGGTTTCATTCGTGTGGTATCCGACGGCGGCTATGTTGAAGCGGATCACCGCGGCGCGGAGCCGCATCCCGGAGGCCAGGGCCTCCTTCAGGGCCTGGTGGAGGCGCTCGAGCGCGGGCGCGTACCGCGACGCCAGGGTATCGACCTGGGTCGCGGCGGTCAGGACTTCCTGCCGTGCCGCGGCCGGCACGTCCGCGGGGAGGAGCCCGCAGGCCTCGTCGACGGTGCGCACCGCTTCCGCGATCGACGATTCCGCGGCGAGGACG
>JABWAY010000529.1 GCA_013360825.1 Candidatus Brocadiia bacterium
CGGTCGCGTCGAGGGCCCCCGCGGTCGCGGCCGACACGGGGCCGCGGTCCTCCCCGGCCGAGCGCGAGAGCCGCGAGCGCCTCGGGGAACTGCTCGTCAACGGCGGGATCATCTCGCAGGACGCCCTCGCCCAGGCGCTCAACACCCAGCGGGCCCTTCGCGCCGACACCTACCTGGGCGAAATCCTGGTCCGCGAGAACCTCCTGTCCGAGGAACAGCTCGCCCACACGATTTCCACCCAGTACCGCCTCCCGCTGATCCGCCTCGCGGACATCGAGGTCCGCGCCGATCTCCTCAAGCTGATCCCCGCAGCCGACGCCCGCCGCCTGCGCGCCATCCCGGTCGATCGCCTCGGCCGGATCCTCTCCGTCGCCATGGCCAACCCGCTCGACGAGATGGCGGTCGCCGAGCTCGGCCAGCTCACCGGCCTCAAGATCAAGCCCGGGATCTGCATCGGCTCGGAACTCCGGCCGGCCCTGGACGAGTACTACCCGGGCTCGAGCCTCTCCCGCATCCCCCAGGTCCCCTCCCTCCCCGAACGCCAGGAAACCGCCCGCGTCCGCTCCAACCCCCCCGTCGTCCTCACCCGCACCCAGCCCCCCCACACCTCCACCGCCCCCGAAATCGCCACGGAACCCCAGGCCGCCGTGGAGGCCGAAGCCATCTCCGAGGAACTCTTCGAAGCCAGCGTCACCTCGAACCCCGAGTACATCCTCGGCCGCGCGCCGGCCCTCGCGCAGCGCCGCAAGGCCATCCCCGCGCGCCCGATCAGCGACGCCGAATTCGCCCTCTTCGTCGGCGCGCTCCCGCGCTCCTGAGGCCGCGAGTTTCCGTGACACCCTCCCTCCATTCGGGTACATAACCCGGCCATGAACCTCGCGCGGTACCTCAAGCCCGCCCAGATCCGGCTGGAACTCACGACCCGGTCCTCGCCGGCGCCGGAGGGAATCAGCCCCGAACGGCACCGCTGGGAACAGAAGGAGTCGGTCCTCGCCGAGATGTGCGAGCTGCTCGATGCGACAGGCAAGAGCGGAAACAAGTCGAAGCTCCTGACCGACATCGTGAACCGGGAAAAGAAGTCCTCCACCGCGATCGGCAAGGGCGTGGCGATCCCGCACGTCCGCACCATGCAGGCGAAGGAACTGATCGTCGCCTTCGCCCGGAGCGCCGGCGGGATCGACTTCGATGCGCCCGACGGCGAACCGGTGACGCTCTTCTTCTCCATGGTCGCACCCCCCTACGACGACCAGACCTACCTCAAGATCTACAGGGAAATCGGGTCGCTCATCCTGACGCCGGGGGCGAAGGACCAGCTCCTGGAAGCGGCGAACGAGCACGAGATCATCCGCGTCTTCCAGACCCTGGCCTGAGCGGGTCGATGGGCGAGCGGATCGACGCGCGGCAGCTCCTGGCCGGCGCCGTCGAGGGAGACTGGCGGACGGTCTTCACGGAAATCGACTGCCTCGCGCGGGAGGGGGACTGGGGCGCGCTGGCGGACGTGCGGACCCGCGCGCTCGAGCTGCGCGGGGCGCCGCTGGCTTCGGTG
>JABWAY010000157.1 GCA_013360825.1 Candidatus Brocadiia bacterium
GGTCCCGGCGGCGGTGCGCGATGCGGAGCGGGCGGCGGAGGGGACGGTCGCGGTCTCGCTCGGCCGCGCCGCCTGGCACGGCTCCCCGGGCGCGGGGAAGGAATCGAACTTCGCCGATGCGCTGAGACACATGGACGCCGCCTACACCGGAACCGCCACCTCGATGGCGCTCAACACGCATGCCCGCATCCTGTTCCTGAACGGGCGGGTGAGGGAAGCGCAGGACCTGCTGTCGGCGCGCGGGCGGCGGGGGAATTTCGAGACGCTCTTCTGGCTCGGCGCCACCTACTGGCGGCTCGGCCGGCTGTCGGAGGCGCGCGCCGTCTTCCTCGACGCGCGCCGGCGGAATTCGAGGCTGGCGGAGCATGCGAAGCGCGTCGAGGGGCTGGCGGCGTTCGTGGCGTCGATCGACCGGGACCTCGCTTCGGAGGGCGGGCAGGGGTCGGACCGCGGGCGGCTCGGGTTCGAGCTGGCGACGCACCTGCTCACGGTGGCGGAGATCGAGGTGCTGGTGCGGCGGTACCTGTTCGACCGCGCGGTGGCGGAGTACGAAAAGCTGCTGCAGGCGGTGACGTCGAAGGTCCGTCGGGGGGAGATCGAGGCGCGGCTGCCGGAGGTCCGGTCGATGGCGGCGGCGCACCGGAGGCTGACCGCCGGGATCAATTCCGGGGCCCTCAAGCTCAAGACGGCGGTCGGGAAGTCCGAGCTGACGCTCGTCAAGGCCGCGGACGGCTGGTTCGAATTCAGGATCCCGGCCGGGGAGGGGCGCTTTCCCTGGGCCTGCCTCGACACGGACGTCTACTGCGACTTCGCGCAGAAGGCCGGGGCGGAGCCGGGGGACCTGTTCGGTCTCGGCGCGCTGGCCTGGGACGCGTCCCGTTCCGCCCTCGCGGGGCGGCTGTTCGAGGCGTCGGCGGCGAAGGATCCGCGCCAGCGACCGCGGATCGACGCGTTCCTGGCCCGGCGCCGGGGGACCTCGATTCCGGCCGGGGGGTACGTCTGGTTCCGGAATCAGTATGTGACGGTGGAGGAAAAGGGGAGCCTGGAGAAGGGGCTGGTGCGGTGGGAGGGGACCTGGGTCACGGCGAAGGATCGCGACCAGCTTGCGAAGGGGCGGAAGAAGGTGGGGGACGCGTGGGTCGAGGCGGCCGATGCCGACCTGATGGCGCGGGGATTCCGGAAGGTCGGCGGGGTCTGGATCTCGCCGGAGGACCTGGCGGCGAAGCGGAGCGTCTGGGCGGAGGCCTGGACCGAGGAGACGGCGCATTTCACGATCCGGACGAACGAGAGCGAATCGTTCGCGAAGGACCTGGGGGTGCTGGCGGAGACCGCGTGGCTGAGGCTCCGCGAGACGCACGGCGGGGCGGAGCCGAAGCTGCCGAAGGGCGAGAAACTGACGCTGTTCGCCTTCCGCGCCTACGAGGACTACCGGCGCCACTGCATCGAGCAGAAGGCGGAGGATTTCCTGGCGGCGGCGGGGTTCGCGCGCAGCGACTCGAACACGGTGGCCGGCTGGAACAAGACCGGGAACACGCAGCAGTTTCTCCAGACGATGGTGCACGAGGCGGCCCACCTCTACTACTTCCGGGTGGCCCCCGCGGGCCGACCCGCGTCCTGGTACTCGGAGGGCCTGGCGTCCCAGCTCGAGGGGTTCCGCTGGGACGGGAAGGCGTACCGGTTCAACGGGATCAGCGAGGGGCGGCTTCCGTTCGCCCGGGATGCGATGAAGAGCGGGACGCACATTCCCCTGGAGGAGCTGTTCGGGGGGAATGCGCTGGCGCTCATCAATTCCGATTCGCGGAAGGCGCTGCTGTTCTACGCGGAGTGCTGGGCGCTGGTCTTCTGGCTGTCGCAGACCGACGACCCGAAGTACCGGGACGCGTGGTCCCGGTACCGAAAGGCGGTGGACGCCGGCGGCCAGGACGGCCCCGGCGCGTTTCTGGGAGACCTCCGGCAGGTGGAGAAGGACTGGATCCGGTTCATCACCGGCCTCTGACGAGGACCGCGGGAAGAAAGACGACGCCCCGCGCGTAGAATCCCGCGGGGACCCCCCACAGGAGACCGCCATGCGCCGCCGCCTTCTGCTCGCCGCCCTGCTCCTCCCGGCCCTCTTTCTCGCCGCGCGGGGCGACAGCGCCCGCGCCCGCCAGCTGGTCCAGGAAGGCGATCAGCGGATGGCTCAGCGCGACATGGAGGGCGCCCTCGGCTGCTTCACGCGCGCGATCGAGGAGGATCCGAAATGGGGGACGGCGTGGGGCAGGCGCGGGTACTGCAAGCGCCTCATGACCCGGTTCAATTCCGCGCTGGAGGACCTCTCCACCGCGATCGCGCTCGAACCCGCGATCACCGAGCACCGCCTCCAGCGCGCCCAGTGCTACCTGAATCTCGACCGCGGCACGGAGGCCGTGGAGGATGCCGAGGAACTCTTCCGGATCAACCCGGCCGATCCGACGTCGAAATCGGTCCTCGGGTGGGCGACGATCCGCATCGGAGAGGTCGACCGCGGGCTCCAGCTCCAGACGGAGGCGCTCCAGGCCTCCGGAAACAACGCGGCGCTCCGCGTCCGCGCCGAAGGGTTCGCGCTCAAGGCCGACTGGCAGGCGCTTCTCGATGAGAGCGACGCGGGGCTCGCGGGGGGAAACAAGAGCCTGGGGATCTACTACAACCGGGTGGTGGCGTATGTCGGGATGAAGCGGTACGACGACGCCGCGGCGGCGATCCGGCAGACGGAGGCGATTTCCCGGGGCACCATCATCTACATGTGCCGGATCCACCTCATGTCCACGCCGGGGAGCGGGAATCATTTCAATCCCGACCGCGCCCTGGCGGACGCGCGCCAGATCGGGGAGACGACGACGGACCGGATGGTGCTGAACGGCTGGGCGCGGGCGCTGTTTCTGACGGGGCACGTGCAGGAGTGCCTGGACCTGCTGGTGACGAAGGCGGCGCGGACGAATTTCGATTCGCTGTTCTGGCTGGGGGCGGCGCACTGGAAGCTGGGGCAGCTCCCGGAGGCGCGGGAGGTCCTGCGGGACGCGCGGCGGCTGAATCCCTACCTGATGAAGCATGCGGAGGAGATTCCCGGGCTCGGGGCGTTCGCGGCGTCGATCGACCGCGAGCTGGCCGGGGAGGGCGGGCAGCAGGCGGACCGCGGGCGGCTCGGGTACGAACTGGCGACGCACCTGCTGACCGTCGCGGAAATCGAGACGCTGGTGCGGCGCTACCAGTTCTCGAGGGCGGTCGCGGAATACGAGAAGCTCCTGACGCAGGTGAGTTCGACGGCGCGGAAGGCGGAAATCGAGGTGCGGCTCCCCGAGGTCCGCGCCATGGCGGGGGCGCACGGGAAACTGGTCGGCTCGATCGCGAAGGCGCCGGGGAAGACCCGGACGCGCGTCGCCGGCATCGAGCTCGCTCTTCAGAAGGCCGACGAAAGCGCCTTCTCCTTCACGATCCCGTCCGGCGAGGGCCGGTTTCCCTGGGCGTTCCTGAACACCGCCGGATACGCGGAACTCGCCGCGGCGCTTCCCCTGACCCCGGACGAGTTCTTCGGCCTGGGATGTCTTGCGTGGGAGTCCGGGGACCGGATGCTGGCGTTCAAGCACCTGGAGGAGGCGGTCAGGAAGAAGCCGGAGCTGCGCAAGCGGCTGGCGGCCTTCGTGGCGCGCCGGAAGGGAATTCCGGTCCCGGACTCCGGGTTCGTGGCGTTCCGGAACGGGTATGTGACGCCGGAGGAGAAGGCGAATCTCGAGAAGGGGCTGGTGCAGTTCGAGGGGCAGTGGGTGACGGCGCGGGACCGGGAGCATCTGGCAAAGGGGGAGATTCAGGTCGACGGGAAATGGGTGCCGGGTGCGGAGGGGGAGCTGCTGAAGCGCGGGTACCGGCAGTTCCGGGGGAAATGGATGAGCCGGGAGGACTACGAGGCGCTGCGCGGGCGGTGGGAGGACGCGTATGCGGAGGAGACGGAGCACTACACGATCCGGACGAACGAGAGCGAGGGGTTCGCGAAGGATCTGGCGACGCTGGCGGAGTCGGCGTACCGGGAGCTGAAGGCGTACTACGGCGGGGCGGAGCCGAAGCTGAGCGGGAAGTCGAAGATGACGCTGTACGCGTTCCGGACGTACGAGGACTACCGGAAGTACTGCGTCGATCACAAGGCGGAGGACCATCTGAACGCCGCGGGGTTCGCGGTGAGCAACTCCGACGTGGTCGTCGGGTGGAACAAGACCGGCAACCGGCAGCAGTTCCTGCAGACGATGGTGCACGAGGCGGCGCACCTGTACTTCTTCCGCGTCGCGCCGATGGCCCGGCCGCGGTCCTGGTACAGCGAGGCGATGGCGACGTATTTCGAGGGGTTCTCGTGGGACGGCAAGGGGTACAAGTTCTCGTTCGTGAGCGAGTCGCGTCTGCCGTTCGTGCGGGACGCGATGAAGGGGTCCCGGCACATTCCGCTGAAGGATCTGATGGACGGGAACGCGCTGCAGCTGATCAACAGCGACTCCTCGAAGGCGCTGCTGTTCTACGCGGAGTGCTGGTCGCTCAACTACTTCCTCAGCCAGACGGAGAACAAGGCCCACCGGGAGGCCTACGGGAAGTACCGTGACGCCACGGCGTCCGGGCAGGACAAGCCGCTGCTGGAGTTCTTTGCCGACCCGGCGCAGGTGGAGAAAGACTGGGTCGCGTTCATCACCGGGCTGTGATCCCGGACGCGCCGAGGCAGATTGCGGCGCGTCGTCGGGGGGCATGGCATAATCCCGCCCCATGAAGCGACCCCTGTTCTGCGCCGCGCTGATTCTCGCGGTTCTCGGGCCCCGGACGGCGCGTGGGGACCGTGCGGGCGCGGAGAAGTTCGTGGAGGAGGGTCGGCGGCTGACCGAGGCGCGCGACCTGTCCGGGGCGGAGCGGGCGTTTTCGGGCGCGATCGAGCAGGATCCCGGGTGGGCCGAGGGATGGGGCCGCCGCGGACAGGTCCGCCGCATGTCCTCGAGGCTGCGGGACGCCCTCCAGGACCTGGCGCGGGCGGTGGAACTCGACCCGAAGGACGGGGAATGGCGGATCCAGCGGGTCCAGGCGTGGCTCACGCTCGACCAGGTCCCGGAGGCGCTGGAGGACGCCGAGGTGCTGAAGTCGATCGACCCGAATCCCAGCTACCTGACCGCGCTCGGCGCCGCCCAGATCCGTGCGGGGCAGATCGACCGCGGTCTCGAGTCCCAGGCGGCGGCGCTGGAGCAGGCCGGCGGGCATCCGATGCTCCGCGTGCGGGCGGAAGGATTCCTGCTCAAGGGGGAGTGGGACGCGGCGCTGAAGGAGATCGACGACCGGGAGGCCGGCGGGGTCAGGGAGGCGGCGCACTGGTACTTCCGGACGGTGGCGCTGGTGGAGAAGGGGGACTACGAGGGCGCGGCGAAGGCGGTCGAGGGGGCCCGCTCGGTCTCGCGTGGGACGATCGCGGTCCTGTCGGCGGCCTATCTCGCGGCGACGCCCGAGGCGGGGGCGCATGCCTCCCGGGACCGGGCCGTCGCGGACTGCGCGCTCGCGGCAAAGGACCACCATGACTCCCTGGTCCTGAACGCCTGGGCGCGGGCGCTCTGGCTGGCCGGGCGGGCGCGGGAGTGCCTGGACCTTCTTTCCACGCGGGGCCGGCGGGCGAATTTCGGGACGAATTTCTGGCTCGGGGCGTCGTACTGGAAGCTCGGGGAGTTCGCGGAGGCCCGCGCCGTCCTGCGGGATGCCTGGCGCCTCAATCCCTACCTCGTCCGCCATGCGGCGCGGATGGACGGCTTCCGGGAATTCGTCGCCGGGATCGACCGGGAGATGGCCGCGGAACGGCCGGCGGAGGAGGACCGCGGCCGGCTCGGCTACGAGCTCGCCACGCACCTCCTCACGGTCGCGGAGATCGAAACCCTCGTCCGCCGGTACCGCTTCGAGGCCGCCGCTTCCGAATACGAGAAACTGCGGCTGACGATCGCCTCCGCGGTGCGGCGCACGGAGGTGGACGCCCGGCTTCCCGAGATCCGGGCGATGGCATCGGCGCACGGGCGGGTGCTCGCGGCGGTGAAGGCGTCCCCGGGGAAGCTGAAGACCCGGGCGGGATCGATCGACCTGGCGATCCAGGCCGCGGATGGGGAGGCCTTCGACTTCACGATCCGGGGCGGGAGCGGGCGCTACCCGTGGGCGTATCTCGGGATCGGCGCGTACTGCGAGCTCGCGTCGGCGCAGGCGCTGCCGGTCGAGGATCTGTTCGGGCTGGGGTGCCTGGCCTACGAAGCGGGGGACGAGGCGCTGTCGGTGACGCTGTTCGAATCGGCCCAGAAGAAGGACCCGGGGGTCCGCGGGCGCGTGACGGGGTTCCTGGCGCGGCGCAGGGGGGCGGCGGCCCCGGAGGGCGGGTTCGTGTCCTGGCGCGGGGCCTGGGTGACCCCGGATGAAAAGAAAAACCTCGAGAAGGGCCTGGCGCGCTGGCAGGATCGGTGGGTCAGCGCGAGGGACCGCGACCAGCTCGCACGCGGGATGACCCTGGTCGGCGGGAAATGGGTCGCCGCGGACGAAGCGGAACTCACCCGCCTCGGCTACCGGAAGTACAGGGACCGATGGATGTCAGGAGACGACCTGGCCGCGCTCCGGCGGCAGTGGCCGGACGCCTGGACCGCGGAGACCGCGCACTGGCAGGTCCGCTCGAACGAGGGCGAGGCCTTCGCGATGGAGCTCGCGGACGCGCTCGAAGCCGCCTGGACCGAGATGAACGCGGAGTTCGGCGCCGCCCCGCGCGGGCCCGCCCGCCGCCTCCAGGCATTCGCGTTCCGGTCGTACGAGGACTACCGCGCCTGCTGCGTCGATTCCCAGGCCCAGTCCCACCTGAACGCCGCCGGCTTCGCGCGCCGGGACGCCGCGCTCGCCGCGGGATGGAACAAGACCGGCAACCGGAGGCAGTTCCTCCAGACCATGCTCCACGAGGCAGCACACCTCTTCTACGCCCTCTCCTTCCCGGATGCGAAACCCCCGTCGTTCCACGCGGAAGGGCTCGCCACCTGGTTCGAACAGGCCGACTGGAACGGCAAGTCCTGGACTTTCGCCCACGTCTCCGAAAGCCGCATCCCCTTCGTCCGCAGCGCCATGAAGTCCGGGCGCCACATCCCCCTCGCCGAGCTCCTCGCGCTCGACGGCCTCGACCTCATCAACCGCGACTCCCCGCGCACGCTCCTGTTCTACGCGGAATGCTGGGCGCTCCATTACTTCCTCGCGCGCACCGACAACACCGCCTGGCGGGACGGCTACGCGGCCTGGCGGACCCACATCGCCGGCGGCGGCGCCGATCCCCTCACGCGCTTCCTCCCCGATCCTGCCGCCTTCGAGGCGGACTGGATCCGCTTCGTCCTCGGCCTGTGACCGCCGCCACGCCCCTGGCGGACTACCTCCGGTGGTGCGCATCCGCTCCCGCGGAGTTCCGCGAGGGCGGCAGGGTCCGCACCCGGGCGGTCGTCGCCGACCTCGTCGAAACCCTGTTCGGTGCTCCGCCACCGGCCGGATTCCTGGACGCCTTCACGCCCAGAGACCGGACTCCGGCAGAGGAGAACCGGCTCCGGTGGGTCCTCGCCGCCTGCCACGTGCTCTGGCACCCCGCCCTCCGCGGCTCGCCGCTTCCACGGACCGCCATCGAACGGCTGCTGGTGCAGGAGATGGCGGCTCTCGCTTCCGTGTCCGGCGCCGGGGTTCTGGCGACGCAGCAGGAGCGGCGGGAGGAGCTGATCCGGCGGGTGCTTCGGGCGGGCGGGATGCGGCTTCCGGGGGAGGGGGAGCGCGAGGCGGTCGAGCGGCTCGGGCAGGTGGATTCGGTGGAGCGCAAGCGCCTGGAGGGGGAGGCGTCGCGGCGGGAGGGGGCGGAGAGGGCGCGGCGGGAGGCGGAGTTGCGGAAGCGGCAGGCGGCGGAGGCGGCGTCGAAGGCGAACTATGAGTAGGCGCGCGGCGGGGGCGGCGTTGCGGGGGCGGAATCCGCTGGCCACGGCGCGGTCGGAGGCGCTGTTGAAGCGGATGAGGGAGCACCGGGATGCGCCGCGGTGGAACTACGTCTGTGGGGACCGGATTGAGCGCGGGGACCTGAGGTGGCTGGAGGGGTTCCGGGAGGATCTGGGGACGCGGCGGGGCGGGGCGGGGGACGGGGTTCCTCCGCCGCGGGTGCTGGCGGCGCTGGCGGCGGCGATGCCGCGGGTGCAGGCGTGGAGGCATGCGGTCGGTACGGGGGTGGACCTGGCGGCGGACTGGGTGCGGGTGCCGACGATGTCGCGGGAGGATCTGGCGACGCGGCCTGGGGCGTTCATGCCGGACGGGGAGGACCTGGCGCGGATGGTGGTGCATCCGACGAGCGGGACGACGGGGCATGCGATCCTGATTCCGCATCATCCGGCGGCGGGGTCGGCGTACTGCCCGATGCTGGAGACGGCGATGGCGGCGCACGGGGTGCGGCCGCGGTTTTCGGACGACGCGGTGGGGTGCCTGCAGGTGGGGGCGCTGGCGCGGACGATCACGTATGCGACGGTCCATGCCGTGTGGGGGAACAGCGGGTTTGCGAAGATCAATCTTCGCGAGGGGGAGTGGCCGCGGGAGGGGGCGGCAGCGCGGTGGATGGCGGAGATGGCGGCGCCGGTCCTGACGGCGACGCCGGCCACGCTGGCCGAGATGATCCGCATGGAGCTTCCGGTCCGGCCGCTGGCGATCGTGTCCACGGCGACGGCGCTGACGCCGGCGCTGCGCGACCGGGTGCGGCGGCTGTACGGGTGCCCGGTGATCGACTGGTACTCGCTGATCGAGACCGGGCCGCTGGCGTATGCCTGCCGGGAGGGGGATCTGCACGTGCTGCCGCACGACGTGCACGTCGAGGTGATCGACGGGCGGGGCAGGCCGGCGGGGGCGGGGCGGCGCGGCGAGATCTGCGTCAGCGGCGGGCGGAATCCCTACCTGCCGCTTCTCCGGTACCGCACCGGGGACCGGGCGCGGCTCGAGAGGAAGGCCTGCGCCTGCGGGGATCCCGCGCCGCGCCTCCTCGACTTCGAGGGGCGCGAATCCGTGACGCTGCGGGCGGAGGACGGGAGCGCGGTCGTGCCGGTGGATGTCTCCCGCGTCCTGCGGGACTGGCCGATCGTGCAGCACCGGCTGGTGCAGCGCGCGGACCGCTCGATCGACGTGGACCTCCGGCCGTTCGCGGGGGGGCGGATCGACACCGGCGCGGTCGCGGCGGCGCTCCGCGGGATCTTCGGCGCCGGGGCGA